>CAZMDT010000082.1:0-10799 GCA_964564965.1 uncultured Planctomycetaceae bacterium
ACATGCTGTAGGAGGCGTCCAGGGCGATGAGGACGCCGACGCGGCTCTCGCCGCCGAACAGCCTCGCGCCGCGCGCCTGCACCGTCGGGCGCGCCATCGCCATCGCCAGCAGCCCCACCGCCAGGCACCGCAGCGCCAGCAGAATCAGGTCCTCGATCTGCACCCGGCGCGACCGCATCACCATCGCGCGGCGCAGCAGCTCCATCGCGCCCCAGTCCACCCGCCGGTGCCGGAACCGGTTCAGCAGGTGGACGATGATGGGCACCGAAATGCCCGCCAGCCCCCACAGCATGATCTGGTTCAGGAATCCCATCGCCCGGCTCTACGCCCGCCTTTCTCTCAGGGCCCGCTGATCAGGTGCGGGTCGCCCAGCACCACGCCCGCGGGGAATCTCAACTGCTCGGCAAACGACACGCGGATCGTCAGCTCGCCGGCCTTCGGCAGCCGTACCGCCACCGGCACCGGCGCCGGCTGAGAAGGGTCGATGCGCTTCTGAAGCACGGTTTTGCCGCCGGCGGCCACCTCGACGACGACCGCGCCCCTCGCCAGCGGCGGCGGCCACAGCGACGCGCGGAACTCCGCCCCTGCCGCCGCGGCGCCCGCCAGGCGGTACCTCACGCGTCCGCCGGCGGCGATGCGCAGGGCGCGGACGGCGCCGGCGGGTCGCTCGTCGGGCGGCCCGGCGGGCCCGGCCGTGACGGGCTCGGCGGGCGGTGCGGCGATCAGCGGCACGGCCTCGGCCGTGAAGGGCTGCTCCGCCAGCCACGTGAGGCGCGCCTCGTGCCGCACGATCGACCGCACCAGCTCGGTGGGCAGCGTGAGCTTGCCGAGGCGGGCATGCGTGAGCGTGACCTGCCTGGCTCCCAGCTCGGCCGTGCCGCGGAGAATGCTGCCGTCGATCAGGTGCAGCTCGTGGACGCCCGCGGAGGGGCCCGGGACGGCTTCGAGGTCCATGGTGTAGCGTGTGACGTCCGGGCGAGCGATGGCCAGGGCCCCCAGGGGGCTGTCGACGGCGATGTCGTCGGGGCTGATCCACAGCAGGGCGCCCGGCAGCGGCTCGCCTTCCTCGCGGTAGAGCGTGTGCGGGCGCAGGTGGCTCGGGGCCGGCAGGTTCGCCCGGAAGTCCAGCGCCGTGATGCCCGCCGTGCCGATCGCCCGCTCGCCGAACAGCGCCGAGGCGATCGTCAGCTTGCCCGCCGAGAGGCTCCTGATCCGGCAGCGCCAGACTTCCCCGCCGGCCAGGCGCACCGCGTGCGCTGGCGAGAACGTCCGCCGCGTGGCGTCCACGTCGGCCAGAACGACGTCCGCCGTCGCGACGCGCCGCCCCGCGACCGTCACCCCGCCGTCGGCGATGCCCACGCGCCCTTCAAGGCGTTCCGTCGGCGTGTAGACCACGCCGGCGAAAAGCGGCGCCGCGCACATCATCGCCACGACGGCCAGCGCCAGGGCGGGTTGGGCCGGGGCGCTGCCGCGGCCCGCCTGCGGCGGGTTCGCGTTGTTCGGCACGGCAACGGTTCTCACGTTCGGGTGCTCTCGAGGCGGCCGGTCTTCAATCCTGCCCCCGGCTCCGGGGCCCGGGCTCGAAGAGGGCCTCACCACCGAAGGGTCCCGGTGCAGGCTGGGGCTCAGTCCCATTTGAAACACGCCGTGGGCCACGCGGTTACGCGCCAATGGTCCGTCGGCCTTGCACGCCGGCGCGGCGCCTCCGTGCACGATGCCACGCCCGCGGTTCTGTCTAACGCCCCCGGCAGCGCCGGTCAACGGCTTTCCCGCGGCGCGCCTCCGCGCGCCGCGGGCCTCCCGGCGTGGGCCCGCGCACGGCTCCCCGCCGAGGGCCCCGACGAGCGCCCTCCTACAATTCCGTGGACCGCGCCGCCCCGGCGGCCCGGAAGGAGACCACCATGGCACACTTCACAATGGCAGCGGCGTGCGGCCTGCTGCTCGTGCTCGCTTCGGCCGAAGCCGCCGAAGTCAGAACCGAGGTCGTCCAGTACAAGGACGGCGAGACGGTGCTCGAGGGCTACCTGGCCTACGACGCCGCCCGCGAGGGCCCCCGGCCCGGGGTGGTCGTGGTGCACGAATGGTACGGCCTGAACGACTACGCCCGGTCGCGGGCGCGTCAGCTCGCGGAGCTGGGGTACGTGGCGCTGGCGGCGGACATCTACGGCAAGGGTCGGCGGGCGAGTTCGCCGGCGGAGGCGGGGAAGCTCGCGGGGCAGTTCCGGACGGACCGCGCGCTGATGCGTTCCCGCGCCGCCGCGGCGCTGGCGTGGCTGAAGGCGCAGCCGCGCGTGGCCCCCGGCCGAATCGCCGCCATCGGCTACTGCTTCGGCGGCACGGTCGTGCTGGAGCTGGCGCGGAGCGGGGCGGCCGTGCGGGCGGTGGTGAGCTTCCACGGCGGGCTGGACACGCCGCGTCCCGCCGACGCGAAGAACATCAAGGCGAAGGTGCTGGTTCTTCACGGCGCGGCCGACCCGCACGTGCCGATGAAGGACGTCGAGGCCTTCGCCCGTGAGATGAACGCCGCGAAGGTGGACTGGCGGCTCACCATGTACGGCGGGGCGGTGCACGCGTTCACGAACCCCGCCTCGGGCAGCGACCCCTCGCGCGGCGCCGCCTACGACGCCGCCGCCGACCGGCGCTCCTGGGCCGCGATGAAGCTGTTCTTCGCCGAGACCATCGACGCGCCCCCGCAGGCCAAGCCGGCGGCGCCGATGACGCCGGAGTAGCCGCCGCGCCGCCCCAGGGAGGGCGCCGGTACGTCCTGGGGTGCAGGGGGCAGGCGCGGTAGACTCCGCGGTCCGCGGCCTCGACGCACGTCGGGCCGGGCCCCGCTGCGAATCCGCGGAAGGAGCTTCGCATGCCTCGGCGCAGGAACGTGGTGGTCTTCAACACCGACCAGCAGCGGGCGGACAGCCTCGGCTGCATGGGCAACCCCGCCGCCCGCACCCCGAGCCTCGACGCCCTGGCCGCCCGCGGCGTGCTGTACCGCCACCACTACGCCGCCAACTGCGTGTGCATGCCCAGCCGGGCGTCGTTCATCACGGGCCGGCACGTCGCGGCCCACGGCGTGTGGGACAACGGCCGTTGGCTGCCCGAGCACGAGCGGACCATGCCGGAGGTCTTCCGCCAGGCCGGCTACCGGACGGCCAGCATCGGCAAGCTGCACTTCCAGACGTTCCTGCCGTGGACGACGGACGAGGCGGCCCCACCGCGCCCGGGGGCGCCGGAGGCGCTGTCGTCCATGGAGTGCATCGCCCGCTACGCCAGCGGCGAGCTGGCCGAGTGGACCGGACCGTACTACGGCTTCGAGTACGTCCAGGTGACCACCACGCACGGCGAGGGCGTCGGCGGGCACTACGGCGTGTGGCGGCAGCGGAGCTTCCCCGACCTGGCGACCGGGCCCGAGAATGCCCGGGGCGGGGCCGTCTGGCCCGGCTTCGCGTGCTGGAACTCCAACATCCCGCTCGAGGCCTACCACACCACCTGGATCGCCGACCGCGCCTGCCACTGGCTCGACACGCGCGACCCCGCCAGACCGTTCTACCTCAACGTCTCCTTCCCCGATCCGCACCACCCCTTCACGCCCCCCGGGCCGCACCACTCCATGTTCGACGACGCCGAGTTTCCGGCGCCGCACGCGGTGGAGGGCGAGAACGACGCGAAGCCGGAGCCGTGGCGTGCGGCGATGGCTCGCTCGGCCGACGAGCCGGGGGCGAACGCTCAGACGCTGCCGCCCGAGGTCGCGCACGACGTGCTGTCGCACACGTACGGCATGGTGGCGCTGATCGACGAAGCCGTGGGGCGGGTGGTGGCGAGGCTGGAGGCCCTCGGGCTGCTGGCCGACACGATTCTCGTGTTCACCTCCGACCACGGCGACTTCCTGGGCGACCACCACCTGCTCTACAAGGGGCACATGCCGTGCCGGTCGCTGCTTCAGGTGCCCCTGATCGTCGCCGACCCGGACGGCCCGGCGGGCGTGTCGGACGCCGCGTGCAGCAACGTGGACGTGATGCCGACGCTGCTGTCGGCCTGCGGGCTCGATATTCCGCCCGAGGTGCAGGGCGTGCCGCTGCCCGCCCCGGGCGAGGGGCCGCACCGCCCGTTCGCCTTCGCCGCCGGCAGCGGGCGGTCCTCCAGCCGATGGCTCTACTACGCGCTCTACACCGACTCCTGGCGCCTCAGCGTCTATCCCAACCTCGGCGAGGGCGAGCTGTACGACCTGCGAGCCGACCCGCACGAGCATCGCAACCTCTACGACGACCCCGCCCACCGCGCGGTGCGCGACGAGCTGACGGAGCAACTGCTGCTGGCCGCCGGGCAGGCCGAGCCGGACGGCCGGCCGTTCGTCGCGAAGTGGTAGCGCCCCCGCGCGGGCGTCAGTCGAGGGCGCTCTGGTGGCGGGCGGCGCCGGCGAGCCAGTCCTCACTGATCCGGACCCCCCAGCCGCCGTCGGCGGGAATCGCCACGCAGCCGTCCTCGACGGTGAGCTTCGGGCGGTACAGGTCGCCTACCCAGTGGTCGGGCTCGATGGAGAATTCGACGTACGCCCCGGCGTTGGGGATGGCGCCCATCATGTGCAGCGCGAAAATGGTGACCATGGACACGTTGGCCGAGTGCGGCACGCAGGGCAGGTGCCCCGCCCCGGCGATGTCGGCCACGCGCAGCGCCCGCGTCAGCCCGCCGACGTAGCACACGTCCGGCTGCACGATGTCCACCGCCGCCATCGCCACCATCCGCCGCCACTGCGCCAGGTCGTTGTCCTGCTCGCCCCCGGCCACGTCGATCTCGAGCGCCGCCGCCACCTCCGCCGTCCACTCCAGCTCCCAGTAGGGGCACGGCTCCTCGAAGTGGCCGTACCCCTCCGCCTCCAGCCGGCGCCCGATCTCGATCGCCCGCGGCGGCGTGTAGCAACTGTTGCCGTCGATGAGCAGGGCGACGTCATCGCCGACGGCGTGCCGGACGGCGGGGATGAGCGCTTCGGTCCGCCCGGGCGAGGCGTCGCCGTCGTGCCCGGCGGGCGTGCCGGCGCGGACCTTGAACGCGCGGAAGCCCTTCTCGTCGCGGAGGCGGGCGAGGCGCTCGCCCTCCTCCTCGGGCGTGATGTCTCGCCGCATGCTGGAGCCGTAGACCGGGAACGGGCGCGGCCGCCCGCCGAGCAGCTCGCAGACGCTCTTGCCCTCGCGCCGCCCGCGGAGGTCCCACAGGGCCGTGTCCACCCCCGCCAGGGCGCGGCAGACGTACGACCACGGGAACTTGAGGTTCGCGTCGATGCAGCGGACCGACAGCCCCTCCAGGTCGCCGGCATCGCGCCCCAGGGCGTGCGGGGCGATCTGCCGGTGCAGCACCGTGGCGGTGATGTCGGCGTTGAACGGGGCGGTCTGCCCGAAGCCTTCCGCCCCGTCGTCGGTGGTCACGCGGACGATGCAGAGCTGGCGGCGGGTGAACGTTTCGATGCGGGCGATGTTCATGGGCTCGGACTCCCCTGGGCCGGAGCGGTCCGGCGCGGGAGGCATGGTAGCCGCGGGGCGGCGGACGTGCAATCGGCGGGGGCTCAGGCGGCGCCCTGTGCCCGCAGCGCCGGCTCGGCGGGGTTCCCGGGCCCCGGCGCGCTGGCGAAGGGCGTCTGGGGCGCCCCGGTCCGGCAGCAGCGGGCGAGGTGCGTCATCACGCTCAGAAGATCGGCCAGGTCGGGGCTGGGCTTGCGCGTGGCGGCCCGCTCGAGCTTGGCGCCCATCTCGGCGATGCCGGGCAGGTGGCGCGCCTCGCCCAGGGCCTTCAGGCCCGCCGCGGCGGCGGCGAAGGCCTCGTAATCCGTGGCGAGCAGGGCCGCCTCCAGGCGGTCGACCGCCTCCGCGACGTCCCGGGCGGACGCCTCCGGCGGCAGGTCGAGCGGCGCCTCGTCCGGCGGCAGGGCGCAGCGCTCGCTGACGGCGTGGATGAAGTGCTCCACCAGCTTCGGGTCGAACTGCGTTCCGGCGCAGCGACGAAGCTCCTCGAAGGCTTCCTCGCGGCTGCGCCCCTTGCGGTAGGGGCGGTCGGAGATCATCGCGCTGAACGCGTCGGCGATGGCGAGAATCCGCGCCCCCAGCGGGATGTCCTCGCCGCTGGGCAGGTGCGGCGCCCGGGGATTGCCCCCGAACCACGCGTGGTGGTGGCGGATGACGGCCGTCAGCTCCCGGCACGAGAAGGCCGACTCGATGATCTCCACCCCCATCTCCTCGTGGCGGCGCATCAGCGCCCACTCCTCGTCGGTCAGCGGCCCGGGCTTCAGCAGGACGGCGTCGGGCACGCCGATCTTGCCCACGTCGTGAAGCTGCCCGGCGACCGTCAGCGTGAAGCACTCGCTGGGGCTCATCAGGTCCTCGGCGGCGACGGCGCAGAAGTCCGCCACCTCGCGCGCGTGCTCGCCGGTGGTGCCGTCGCGGTGCTCCAGGGCGGAGATCAGCGCGCTGACGACCTCCAGCGGAATCGCCCGCTCCGCCGTCCGCCCGCCCTCCGGCTCGTCCGCCGTGGCGCCCTGGAGCGGCTCCAGGCCCTCCGGCAGCTTGTCGTAGCGGACCACGCGGTTGCGCCCGCCGTTCTTGGCGATGTAGAGGGCCCTGTCGGCCTGGTTGACGAGCAGTTGAGCGGAGGCGGCGCCCAGCTCGGCCGAGGAAACCCCGAAGCTCGCGGTGGCGCGGACGCCGGCGTGGGTGCGGTCGGCAATGGCCTTTCGGAAGCGTTCGGCGGTGGCGGCGGCCTGCTCGACGCTGGAGTTGGGCAGGATGATGCAGAACTCCTCGCCGCCGTAGCGGGCGACGAGGTCGCTGCTGCGTGCGGCGGCGCGGAGGGTCCGGGCGAGCCCCTGGAGCACCTGGTCGCCGGCGGCGTGCCCGCGGGTGTCGTTGACCCGCTTGAAGTGGTCGACATCCATCATGACGCAGGCGAGCTGGTTGCCGTACCGCCGGCTGGCGTCCCAGTCGGTTTCGAGGCGCTCGAAGAACGCCCGGCGGTTCAGGCACCCGGTCAGCGGGTCACGGGTGGCCAGCCGCTGGAGCTGGCGGTTCTGCTGCTTCACCCGGTCCTTCGACTCCTTGAGCATCCAGAGCAGCTCCTTCAGCCGAGTGTTGTGCTGCTCCAGCCCCGTCATGTCGTCAAAGGTCACCATCGCCCCGCGGTTCGTGCCGTCCTCGGCGAAGATCGGGGCGGCGTTGATGGCGAACGTCCGGGCCGGGCGCTCCCCCTCGCACAGCGCCAGCGGCGCCCCCGTCACCACCTGCCCGCTGCGGATCGCCTTCGCCCACGGCAACTCCTCCGGGGGGCCTTCCTCGCCGGGCGCACGCCACGCGAACTGCGAGGCGCTCTTCCTCAGCAGTTGCCCCAGCGGCCGGCCCACCGTCTCCACGAAGGCCGTGTTCGCCAGGATGATCCGCTCCCGCTTGTCCAGCAGCAGCACCCCCTCGGCCAGCGCGTCCAGCATGAAGCGCACGCGGTCGGGCACGACGGTCCGCGGCCCTCGCGGCTGCAGCAGCGTTCGCAGCACCAGCCAGTCGGCCACGAACATCCCCGCCGCCACGAACACCACCGCCCGCGCACCGACGGCGAGCAGCCCGACGGCCTGCGCCAGCAGGACCAGGCCGACCGTCACGCCGGCCAGTGCCAGGCTGATCGTCATCGCGGCGCGTGGGCGACGTGTGCGCACGGCGGCACCCCCGTCCCTACGCCGGTCCCGGCGTTGTCGGTTCGCGACCGGACTGCTTCACGTGGCGTCTTCCTTCCTTGCGTGGCTTGGAACGTTGCCTCCGCGCGCCCGCGTCCCTCGGCCGAAGACCGGCCGAAGACCGCCCCGGCCGCCGGGAGTTCCCTGCCCTGGGCCTAGGAGGTTTGCCCTATCCGCAGGTATCGGGCGTAGCGGGGGGCGGCTTGAGCCCCGAACGCCCCGCCGCCGGCCCCCCGCGCCGGCGATGGCCGGTGGCGCCGCGGGGCCTCGACAGCACCCCTCGTTTCGGGCATGATGCTCGCTTCGAGGCCGGAGGGGGAAGGAGTTCAGGCGAGATGACCGCCGACGACCGGGCCGACCGCCAGCCGTTGCTCGACCTCTATGCCACCCTCCGCGTCGCCGACGTGCGGGACGGCATGGACACGATGATGATGCATCGCACCGGCAGCATGTCGCCGTCCATCCGCCCGCTGTGGCGCGCGCGGACCTGCGGCATCGCCCGGACCGTCCGCTACGTGCCCTACGGGGGGCGCCTGCCGGAGCTGTCGCCCGAGGAGTACTGGAAGTGGGTCGGGCGGTACTACAAGGACGTGTGCCCCTATCCCTGGATGCGACAGATCGCCCCCGGCGACTTCATCGTCATCGACCAGAGCGGGGTGGACTGCGGGCTGATGGGCTCGGCCAACACGCTGGAGGGCGTGCAACGCGGGGCCGTCGGCTACGTCACCAACGGCGGCGTCCGCGACACCGACGAGGTCATCCTTCAGAAGGTGCCGTTCTGGGCGCCGTTCTGCGCGCAGTCGATGGTTCAGGGGCGGCTGGCGTTCGAGGCGATGAACTGCCCGGTGGCGGTGGGCGGGGTGCCGGTGCATCCGGGGGACGTGGTGGTGGCCGACGGGGACGGGGTGATCGTGGTGCCGCGCGGCATCGCCCGCGAGGTGGGCGAGCACGCCGACGCGGAGCACCGCCGCGACATGATCAGCCGGCGCCGCAGCTACGAGGCGCTCGGCATGGCGCCCGACGAGACGGTCGGCGGGCACGAGGAGACGCCGCGATGAACGTGATGGACTACACGGGCCAGGCGGAGGGGGTGGTGCTGGGAATCGCGCCCGGCGAGATGCTGCTGGAGTCGATCCGCGAGGGCCTGCGGCGCGCCGGCGTCCGCAACGGCGCCGTCGTCAGCGGCATCGGCACGCTGAAGACCTGCCACATGCACTACGTGACGCACACGCACTTCCCGCCGACGGACGCGTTCTACCGGCTGGAGGACAAGCCGCTGGAGCTGCTGTCGGTCAGCGGCGTGGTGGCCGACGGCGAGCCCCACCTGCACATCGTCGTTTCCTGCGGCGAGCAGGAGGTCTTCGGCGGGCACCTCGAGCCCGACAGCGAGGTGCTCTACCTTGCCGAAATCGCCGTCCTCAGGTTCAACGCCCTGGCCATGACCCGCCGCCGCGACGCCGAGCGGAAGGTGAGCCTGCTGGGGCCGAAGACGGAGTGACGCAACGACGGCGCCCGAAGAGCCCGGCAAAGCCGACCAGCGGGCGCCGAGACGGAGAGCGAGGTAGCGACCATGGCGACATTGCACGAGCGTTTCCGCGGCTGCATCGCGGCGTCGTGGGTGGGCTCGGCGATGGGGGCGGCCGTCGAGGGCTGGCCCCACGAGCGGATCGCCGCGACGTACGGCACGCTGGACAGCCTCCAGAGCTACAAGCACTACACGGCGGAGACCGACTGGCAGCGCCCCCCGGGCACGACCGAGGACGGCATCGAGCGCCAGAAGCTGATCGCCACGGCGATCATCGAGAAGGGCGGGCGGATCACGGCGGACGACCTGGTGGGCGTGTGGCGGCGCGACCTCGATGCACAGAAGATGCGCTTCAAGCAGGAGGCCTTCGACCGCAAGCTGCTGGAACTGGCGAGCGCGGGCGTGCCGCCGTCGCTGCTGGGGCACCACTGGCCCTGGCCGAACATCATCTCCGTGGCGCGGGCCTCGCACCCGCTGGGGCTGATCAACGCGGGCGAGGCGGCCTCGGCGGCGGACGACACCTTCGAGGTCGGGTCGGTGTACATTCCGCGGACGGCGTTCGGCCTGCGGTGGGCGGCGCTGTACAACGCGGCCATCGCCGCCGCGTGCCGCCCGGACGCCACGGTGGAATCCGTCCTCGACGTCGCCCGCCGGTTCGCCGGCTACCGTCGCGAGGAGGCGGGCCTGTTCGCCGGGTACGACACCATCGAGGCGGAGATCGAGCGGGCGCTGTCGCTCGCCGCCGAGCACGACAGCCCCCGGGGCCTGCGGCAGGCGTTCGAGGGCATCTATAGCGGCGGGCACTACGTCACCTACGGGCAGTCGCAGGCCAACGAGATCGTCTCCAAGGGCCTGGCCATCTTCGCCCTCGTGCGGGGCGAGGCGGCGGAGGCCATCGTTGCGGCGGTGAACTTCGGGCGCGACACCGACTGCCTCGCCGCCGTTGCCGGCGGCCTGGCCGGGGCGACCCGGCGGCCGCCATCGTCGCCGCCGTGAACTTCGGGCGCGACACCGACTGCCTCGCCGCCGTGGCGGGCGGGCTGTGCGGGGCGCTGTCGGGGGCGGCGGCGCTGCGGCCGGAATGGATCGAGCAGGTCAACGCCGCCACGGGTCAGGACCCCTACACGAACAGCCGGCGCAGCATCGAGCAGACGGCCGACGGGTTGTTCGAGGCCTTCCGGGCCCGCTGCGCCCGCCTGCGGGGCTACCTGGATACGATGGGTCAGGGGGCGGGAACGCAGCGATGACCAGGCAGACGCCCATCTTGCCGCTGCCCACCGTTGCCGTGGGCGGCACCGACATCCGAATCAGCCGGTACGCGCTGGGTGGCTTCCACCAGATCGAGATCAGCTCCGAGGTCGTCGAGCAGGTGGTGGCTGCCTACCTGGCGGCCGGGGGGAACTACATCGAAACGGCCCGGGGCTACGGCGCCGGCGCGTCGGAGGAGAAGCTCGGGCGGGCGCTCGCGGGGCGGCGGGAGCACGTCGTTCTGTGCACCAAGACCGGCGCGGCGACGGCCGACGAGGCCCGCCGCGACCTGGACGCCTCGCTGGCGGCGCTGCGGACGGATCG
>CAZMDT010000083.1:0-4652 GCA_964564965.1 uncultured Planctomycetaceae bacterium
GCCCTTGGGCGCGTGCACCACGGGGCGGCGGGCATCACGCTGAAGCACACGTTCGGCAATCTCGTCTGCCACAACCACCTGCACGACCTGTACTACACGGGCATCTCGTGCGGGTGGGTCTGGGGCTACTGGGAGAGCATCTGCCGGGACAACCGCATCGAGAAGAACCATCTGCACCACATCGGGCAGGAGCAGCTCAACGACATGGGCGCGATCTACCTGCTCGGCGTCAGTCCCGGCACGTCCATTCGAGGCAACCACATCCACGACGTGAAGAGCTACAAGTACGGCGGGTGGGCGATCTATCCGGACGAGGGGTCCAGCCATCTGGTGATCGAGAACAACGTGTGTCACGACTGCTCGAGCCAGCTTTTCCACCTGCACTTCGGGCGCGAGAGCGTGCTGCGGAACAACGTGTGGGCCTTCGCGGGCGAGGGGCTCATCGCCATCAGCCGGGGCAACCGGTGCGACTGGCCTCAGAAGGGCTGCGTGCCCGACGGGCGCGTCACCAACGCCTTCACGTTCGAGCGGAACATCGTCATCACCGATGGCGCGCCGGTGTTTCTCGGCGGAATGGAGAAGTGGATCGGCGATGAGTCCGGCAGCCTGCGCTACGGCAACTTCATCAGCGACCTGAACGTGTTCTTCGACGTCGGAGGCAAGGACGTGTGGGTCGCCGACGGCGGGCATCTCATAGCCGAGGACGGCTACGACGAAACCTGGACGTTCGGTCAGTGGCAGGAGATGGGCAACGACACGCACTCGCTGGTGGCCGCCCCGAAGTGCCGCGACACCGCGGCTCGCGATTTCACGCTGGCGGCGGACTCGCCGGCGCTGGCCCTGGGCTTCCGGCCGATCGACCTGTCCGACGTGGGCCCGCGGCCGAAGGACAAGCGCGTGTTCCACGAGTCGACCTATGAGGCGGACCCCGAGAAGAAACGCTGAGGATCGCACATGAGCGACATTGCCGAGCGCCGGCGCGCGTACCTGGAGCGGCTCCTGGCCGAAGCGGACGAGGGGGCGCTGTCGAAGCGTGCGGTCGGCCTGTGGCCGGTCAACCACGCGCGGCTTGTCCTCGGGCGGGACCTCGAGGCCGCCAACCGCTACTTCGAGACCGTCGAGTACGATCCCGCCCCGCGTTTGTGGAAGGACGGGCAGTGGGACACGCGCGACTGGGATTTCCTGGGGATCGCCGTGCTCCGGACGCTGCTGGACTTCCGCGGCTCTGACCGTCTCACCGACGCGGCCAAGGACAACCTCGCCGGGATGATCGTCAACTGGCGGCAGCCGCGGCCGAAGGTGAACCGCAACAACGACCGCGTCGCCGTCTGGCCGGAGATTCACACCGAGAACCACGACCTGATGTGCCTGACGATCGGGTGCTTCCGCGAGCTGCTTGCCGGGCGAGGCGTGGCGGCGCACGTGGGGCACCTCTGCCGGTCGCTGGCGTGGCGGTTCGAGCGCGACTGGTGGGAGTGGCACTCGCCGGTGTACCAGGCGCACTACCTGAACCCGCTGCTCGTGCTGGCCCGGCACGCGCCGTCGGCGGTGCTTCGGCAGGGGGCGGCCCACCTGATCCAGATCCAGCTAGCCGAGCGGGCGCTCTTGAGCGTGGGCGGGTACCTCGGCGGGCCGTTCCGGCGCGGCTACGCCGCCCAGATCGCTGACGACCGCAACGATCTCTACCTGCCGGTGATGTGGCTGGCGTTCGGCCTGGCCGAGCCGGCGAACCTCGCGGAGGGCGTGCCGTTCGCCTCGCACGACCTCCAGCCGCACCCGGTGGTGGCGGCGCTCGCCGACGAGGCGGCCCGGCGCCCGGTGCTGCACTACCGTGGCACCCGCCACCACGGCGTCTACTGCCTGAGGCGGATGATCTGCTACTACAACACGCCCCACGTGTCGATGGGTTCAATCCGGGCGTCCGCCTACGGCTTCCAGTCGCGCTTCTGCAACGTGCTATTCCCGGCCGAGGCGTCGAAGTCGCTGCGGACGTACCTTCCCGACCCGGACCACCGCTCGCCCTGGGATGAGTTCAACTCACGTGGCGAACTGGCCCAGCACGCCGGCTGGATGGTCTCGCGGGGCGAACTCATCGCGGAAGGCGGCGCGACGCCCGAACGCGCCGGCGACTGGAACCTCTACGTGGTGGGGCGGGGGCTCTGCGCTCACGCCGAGCTGCCGGGCGGATGGAACGTCTTCCAGGTGGGGGATCTGGACCGGTGGGGGGAGGGGGCCTCGTTCGTGGGGGCGCTGCACATGCCGCGGCTCAACGAGTCGCACATCACGGGCCGGACGGTCGACGGCGACGAGGTGGCCGTTGGCATTGCCGACATGACGCTTCGCGTGAACGGCGAACTCGCCGAATGGACGGGCATGCTGCATGACGCGGACGAGCTGCGCAGCGAGTACGGCAGCGGGCGCGTGGTTCTCAGCAGCCCGGGCGGCACGTTGACGCTCTCGAGCGAGGGGCTCCTGGAGCAGGCCCGCTCCGCGGGCCTGGGCGAATAGCCCGGTCGGCGCCACCCGTGACCGCCGCGCGGCCGCGAGTTGGACTGGCGCCGACGTTTGCCTATAATCGCGAGCCACCCGCGGCCGCGCCGGTGCACGCGGCCGGCCGCCCGGAACCTGCCGCCTATGGCCATGGAACAAGACGACACGTGCGTACACTGCGGCGCGAAGTGCTGCACGTACTTCTGCTTCGAGATCGATGCCCCGGACGACTACGCCGAGTTCGAGGACATCCGTTGGTACCTCTGCCACGAGGGCGTCAGCGTGCACGTCGACGGCGAGGGCGACTGGTACATCGCCATCGACAGCGGCTGCAAGCAGCTGACGCCGAACGGGAAGTGCCGCATCTATGACGACCGCCCGCTGATCTGCCGGAAGTACGACCCGGCCGACTGCGACCATACCGGCCGGGACTACGGCTACCGCGAGCGATTCACCACGCCCGAGGCGCTGGAGGCCTACGCCCGCAAGACGCTCGGGGAGGCGGCGTTTGAGGAGGCCAAGGCCAAGGCGCGGGCGAAGATCAGCAAGAAGCAGAGCAAGAAGAACGGGAAGCGGTTGAGGGATTTGGCCCGGTGCGGCTGAGGCGGCCCGGCGTCGCGGCCGGGCGGGAGCCCGACAGTGAGCTTTCAGAACGTCAAAGGCACGCGAGACTTCTACCCCCCCGACATGCGGGTCCGCAACTGGCTGTTCGACGCGTGGCGGCGGGCGGCCCTCCGCAACGGCTTCGAGGAGTACGACTCGCCCATCTTCGAGTACGCCGACCTCTACATCGCCAAGAGCGGCGAGCAGATCGTCTCCGAGCTGTTCAGCTTCACCGATCGCGGCGGGCGGCACCTCGCCATCCGCCCCGAGACGACGCCTTCGCTGGCCCGGATGGTGAACGCCCGGATCAACTCCCTGCCGCGGCCGATCAAGTGGTTCTGCATCCAGCGGCTCTGCCGGGCGGAGAACCCCCAGCGCGGCCGCCTGCGCGAGTTCTTCCAGTGGAACATCGACATCATCGGGAATGACTCCGCCGTCGCCGATGCCGAGTGCGTTGCGACGGCAGTCGATTTCCTGCGTGAGGTGGGACTGGAGGACAGCGATGTCCAGGTGCGGTACTCCAGCAGGGCGCTCACGTCGGGAGTGCTGAAGGCCGCCGGCGTGCCGGAGGCGAGCACCCCCGCGGTTCTTGCCGCCATTGACAAGCGCAGCAAGGTTGAGCGCGGAGCCTTCACCGAGATGCTGGCGAAGGCCGTTCCCGACGCGGGACAGATGAAGGCAGTCCTTGGCTTCCTCGACATCGACGACCTTGGACAGGACGCCCAGGAGAAGATCGGCCGTTTGCGTGGCCTCGGCGTCAAGCTGGCGGACACATCGGCAATCGGAGCGCTCGATGCCTTCGAGCGTCACCTCCACAACATGGGCCTGGATCGGTGGATGTGTTACGACCCGAATACGGTCAGGGGCCTGGCCTACTACACGGGCATCGTCTACGAGATCATCCCGCCGGGGGAGCGGGCCCTTGCCGGCGGGGGGCGCTATGACAACCTGCTGGAGGTCCTCGGCGGACCGGCGGTCGGGGCCACCGGCTTCGCCATGGGCGACGTGGTCGTCAGCCTGCTCTTGAGGGACAGGAAACTCATACCCGGCGAGCTGGCGATGCCGCTTGGGGGGTTCTTCGTGGTCTGCGGGCCAAGAGGGGGGTTTCAGGTACTTCTGGAGGTGGTGGCGAAGCTGCGCCGGAAGGGACATCGCGTCGGCTACAGCCACCGGGCGGAGGACGAGCAGGGACTCGGGAAGCAACTGAGGGACGCGGACAGGCGGGGGGCGGAGGAAGCGGTCATCATCCTCGATCCCGACCCCAGGAAGAAGCTCGTGGCGGTCAAGAATCTCCGGACCGGCGAACAAGGCGAAGAGATGTCGGTCGAGGAGTTCATGCGGAAGACGGGCCTGGGGCCCTATGCTCATGGCGCATCGCAACGTCCATTACGAGGCGGCGTTTGAGGACTACCTTCGGGCGAAGGGCTGGCCCTACGTCGCCGTCGACGAGGCCAAGAAGGCCATCTTCGCCGGCGCCGCCATCAAGAGCTTCGACTTTCTCGTCTACAGCGCCTCCGGGGCCAACCTGCTGGTGGACGTTAAGGGCCGGAAGTTCCCCG
>CAZMDT010000083.1:4662-10757 GCA_964564965.1 uncultured Planctomycetaceae bacterium
AACGTCCAATGGGTCCTGCTGATCCTGGCGATTCTCGTGGTCGTGGTCGCCGGCATCGGCATCCTGGTGAGCATCTACAACTCGATGAGCGACCGGCGGCACGAGATCGCCGTGATGCGGGCCCTGGGCGCCAGCCGCCTGACCGTGATGTCGGTGATCCTGATGGAATCGATCCTCCTGTCGCTGGGCGGCGGGGCGGTCGCCGGTGGGAGAACTGGGTCACGCGGGAGGACGTGGACGGCCTGGGGCAGTGGGAGAAGGTCTTCGGGCCGGACTTCGCCGCGGTGCTGGTGTTCGCCTACTGGCTCCAGGGACCCGTCCAGCGGTCGCCCTTCGACGACGTGCACCTGTACCGCGAGAAGCCGTACGCCTTCGTCGCCGTGCCGCTGGCCGACTACGTGACGGCGGCACGCCCCCGCAGCGCGAAGTGGAAAACCATCGCCATTCCCGCCGCCCGGTTCGCCGACCTCGCCCACGACATCGGGCGGTTCCTGTAGCCCCCGGGCCGGCAAATGCTTCCCGTTGACGCCGACTGCAAGATTGATGCCCCCGCCTGCGTTTGTATAATTACCTGGCATGAGACGACTCGCCGCCCGAGCCCTGATCGTCGCGGTGCTGGTGCTCACGGCCGCCGGTGCCGCGCTGGCCGCGCCGAAGAAGGACGTGAAGCCGAAGTACCAGCGCGACCCGGCCTCGCCGCTGTTGCCGATCGTCTATGCCATGGTGGCGCTCGCGGGCGTTGGCGTCGTCGGTTTCAAGAACTCCAAACGGACCCACCTGGACTGACGTAGGGAGACACCGCATGAAACGCGCACTGATTGTCGCACTGCTGTGCCTGAATGTCGGCCTGCTGCTGGCGCTGGTGTTCGGGACGGCGATCCAGCCCGACTACGGCCAGTCGCTCGGCACCATCTACGTGGTCGTGTCGGGCAAGATGGCCGCCAACTGGGACGCCCTCTTCGTGATCGACCAGGCCAAGCGCCGCCTGAGGGCGATTGGCTACAACAAGACGTCCCGGCGGATCGCGCCCATCGGCGACGCGCGCGATCTGAACCGCGACTTTGGCCGTGGCGAGGCCCGCTGACCGGCGGCCGCTAGGAGCACATGCCATGAAAGATCCCCAGAACATCACCATCGCCATCCTTGTCGCGGCCGCCGTCGTCCTGTCCGTGATGCTCATCGTGACCGTCAGCGCCGACCCGGCGCAGGCGGCCGCCGCCGGCGACCGCGGCGGCGATTACATCATGATCGCCGCACAGCTCTCGACCTCGCAGGACCTGCTGTACGTCATCGACCTCGGCATGCGCCGCATGGTCGTCTACGAGGTCAACATTGTGAAGAACTCGCTGGACCTCATCGACCGCGTGACGCTCGAGGACGTGTTCAAGTAGCGCCTTGGCGCGCGGCCGGCCGACGGCGACCGGGCCGCGATGAGGTCGGTTCAAGGCGGCGGGCGCTCCCGCGCAGGTGAGCACCTGCCGCCTTAGTCTGCGCGGGGCGCGGCGGGGCGGGCGGGCCAATCGCGGCCGCTTGCCGGGTCGATGCGGCGTGGGCGGCTTTGTGACGGCCTTTGCGCAACATAACATATATTATCGGACGTATCGGACATCGGCTGAGAGCCTGTCTGGGCCGATGGGAACCCGCTTCAGGCCTGCTGAAGCTCCCCGTAGCGCTTGCGCATCTGCTCCCACGCGCCGGGCGCTTCCGGCTCGTACGTGGTCATCTCGAACGACTGGCGCATCACCTGGCGGATCGCGTCGCGATCCTTGAGAATCCCGAGCGCCAGCGCCTGGCCCAACGCGTTCCCGAGCGCGGTACACTGGTCCGCCCCCGCGTGCACCGGCACGCCGCAGGCGTCCGCCGTGAACCGGCAGAGCAGCTTGTTGTGAATCCCGCCGCCGACCATGTAGACCGCCTGGGGGCGCTTGCCCACGAGCTCGCCGAGGCAGTCCACCCGGTAGTTGCACTCGAGCGCCAGGCTGGCCAGCACGCCGCGGACGAGCTCGCCCCGGCTGGCCGGCGGGTTCTGGCCGCTCTTGCGGATCAGCGAGGTGAGCGCTTCTTCCATGTCCGGGGGCGCCAGCAGCGATTCATCCGCCGCGTTCACCAGCGGGGCGTGCTCGGCCGCCGCCGCTTCGTCGGTCATTCGCGGATAGTCCCACGGGTCCTCGGTGGTGTTCCATTTCCGCCGAAGCTCCTGCACGAGCCACAGCCCGGAGATGTTCCGCGCGACGTACCAGCCCCCGACCGTGTACTCGTTGGTGAAGCCGAGCTCGAGGCACTTCGGCGTGGCGATGGGCGCGTCGATGAGCGTGCCGAGGATGCTCCACGTTCCGCTGCTGAGGAAGGCCCAGTTGTCGCCCTTGCCGGGCACGGCCGCAACGGCGCCCGAGGTGTCGTGCCCGCACGTCGCGATGACCGGCACCTCGGCGAGGCCGGTCTGCTCGCGCACCTCGGGCGACAACGGCCCCAGCACCGTCGCGGGCGGCACGAGGTTCACGAACATCCGGCGCGGCAGGCGGAACCGCTCGATGATCGGCTCGCACCAGGTGCAGTCGATGCCCATCAGGTTCGAGGTGTTCGCGATCGACATCTCCGACGCCCGCACGCCGGTGAGCAAGTAATGGAAGAGGTCCGGCATGTTAAGGAACGTCTCGGCCGCGTCGAGCAGCGGCGACCCGTCGCGCCGAAGCGAGACGAGTTGGAACAGCGAGCTGATGGCCCACGGCTCGTAGGCCGTCAGGGCGAAGATCTCGTCGCGCGGCATGATGCGGTCGGCGTAGTCGTGGATGCCGTCGGTGCGCGCGTCGCGGTAGTGCACCGGGTTGCTGAGGAGCTTGCCGTTACGGTCGAGCAGGCCGTAGTTCACGCCCCACGTGTCCACGCTGATGCCGGAAAGCGCCACCTCCTGCCGGGCGCAGCGCCGCAGCGTCTCCAGGACCTCGGCAAACAGAAACGGGAGGTCCCAGTAGAGCGTCCCCGCCAGCCGCACCGGGCGGTTCGGCCAGCGGTGCAGCTCCTCCGTCTCGATCATCCCGCCGCGAAGCGTCGCGATGATGCCCCGTCCGCTTTCGGCCCCCAGGTCGAGCGCCAGGAACTGCCGTGCGTCTGCCATGCGAGGTCTCCTGTTCCCCTCAGAGTGGCTGGCGCCCGCTGCGGCGGAGGCGGGCGACCTCGGCACCGCTTAGAGCACGAAAGCCGCCGGTCTTCAAGCCGCGGTCGGTGACGGGGCCGATCGCGGTGCGCTTCAGCCGCCGCACGCGGTGCCCCAGCCGTGCCAGCAGGCGGCGGACTTCCCGGTTGCGCCCCTCCGTGAGGACGATCTCGATGAGGCTCTGCCGGGGCCCCCGCCGGAGGACCTTCGCCCCGGCCGCCGACGCCGGACGGCCGTCGAGCCACACCCCCCGCCGCAGCGCCGCGATCTCCTCGCCGCCGGCCCGCCCGTCGACCGTCACGACGTACGTCTTCGGCACCCCGTAGCGCGGGTGCGTCAGGTACTCCGTCAGCTCGCCGTCGTTGGTCAGGATGATCAGCCCGGTGCTGTCCTCGTCCAGCCGCCCGACGCAATACAGGCGCTGCGGCACGTCCGGCACAAGGTCCACCGCCCGCGGCCGCCCCGCCGGGTCGCGCTGTGTGCACACCACCCCGCGCGGCTTGTTCAGCAAGAAGTACACCTGCCGCCGCGCCCCCCGGACACGCTGCCCGTCCACGCGCACGTCGTCGGTCGCCAGGTCCACGAAGCACGGCAGCTCGACCACCGGCCGGCCGTTGACGGTGATGCGCCCCTCGATGACCATCTCCTCGACGGCCCGCCGGGAGGCCAGGCCCGCGTTCGCCAGCGCCTTCTGTATGCGTGTGGCGGTCATGGCAACTCCGTGCCCCCTACCGGCGCCGCAGCGCCGGGCGGCGGCATTCCTCCATCCGCGCCATCTGGTACAGCATCGGGTCGTTCCGCTCGCCGAGCTGGCCCGCCGTCCACTCCAGCAGCTCCGCCCGCATCGCGCCCGCACGCTCGGGCTCCGCCTCGGCCAGGTTCACCTGCTCCAGCGGGTCCGCCGACAGGTCGTACAGATCGTCGGCCACGAACTTGTGCCAGATGTACTTCCACCCGTCCTGCGCGATCGACCGCATCGCCGTCGACTCCGCGAAGTAATGCCCGGGCAGGGCCGCTTCGCCGCGGGCCGCCGGCAGCAGCGACTGCCCGTCCATCCACTCCGGCCGCTCGATGCCCAGAAGGTCGAGGATCGTCGGCGCGACGTCCACGTGCAGGGCGTGGCCGGGCGGGCGCCCCCCCGCCGGCAGCAGGCCCGGGCGCCATAAGATCAGCGGCGTGAATACATTACCGTCGTGCAGCCCGCGGTGCCCCCACACGTCGTAGTGCTGGAGGAGCTGCTCGCCGTGGTCGGCGTTCACGACCACCGCCGTGTCGTCCAGAACGCCGCACGCGTCAAGCTCCTCGAGCACCTCGCCGATGAGGTGGTCGGTGTAGAGGATCTCTCCGTCGTAGCTGTCGATGCTCCGCGGATGGCGCATCGGCGCGCCCGCCTCCGGCGCGAAGTCCGCCGGCCCCTCCAGGTCCGGCAGCCGCTCCAGCGTCCCCCAGCCGGGCACGTACCTGTAGCCGGCCGCTGCCTCCCGCACCGGCAGGTCGTCCAGCCGGCCGCGCTCGTGGGTGAATGGGCGGGCGAACTCCTGCGGCTGGTTGTACGGCATGTGCGGGTCCCAGTAGTGCACGAACAGGAAGAACCGCTCGCCCTTGTGCCCCCGGAGCCACGGCAGCAGGCGCTCGTTGACGGCCCTGCCGACCACGTGGTGATGGGCCGGCCGGCTGGTCCGCGTGACGTTGACGTAGTACTCGAAGCCGCGGACGAACTGCTTCATGTGCGAGGCGAACTGGAACAGGTTGTCAAACGCCGCCGTCGTGATGCCGCCGTGGTCCTGAATAAGCTCCGGGAACACGCCCCGGGCGTCGGAGAAGTTGATCATGTCCCCCACGTCGAACGGCGTGAGGTACCACTCGTTGTTGACGGCGTACTGCCCGGTGAACATCGAGGTGAAGCCCGGCCCGGTGGCCACGGCGTTCGCCCGCGAGCCCGGAAACAGCACCCCCTCCGCGGCCAGGCGGTCGAGCGTCGGCGAGGTCTCGCGGAAATAGCCGTAGCAGCTCAGGTGGTCCGCGCGGAGCGTGTCGAGGCTGAACCACAGAACGTTCATCGGTCTTCCCTTCCAGCGGCCGCCCGCGGTCAGGCCGGCAAGGCGATCTCCAGGTAGGTACAGCGGCCCTCGCATCGCACGGCCGCGGCGGCGAGAGACGCCGGGACCAGCACCGTGTCGCCTGCGCGGGCTGCCACGCTTGGCTCCGCGTCGCCGTCGTGGCAGACGGCCGCGGGCCCCTCGGCCGACAGGAACATCAGCGCCGTGCACCGCCCCCCCACCAGCGGCCAGGTGCCCCCCTGCCGCTCGCGCCGCGCGACGGTGAAGAACTCGGTGACGAGCAGCGTCTCGCCCTCGGCCCCCGGCGCCTGGGTGGGCGCCGGCTCGAAGTGAATGCACTGCATCGACCGCGCGACGTGGGTCTCCCGCCCGCGGCCCCAGTCAGTGACGCGGTACGTCGTGTCCGACGGCGTCTGGACCTCCGCGACGACAACGCCCGCGCCGAGCGCGTGCACCGTGCCGGCGGGAAGGTAGTGGAACTCACCCGCCGCCACGTCGTGCCGCTCCACGAGCGAGGCGACGGTGTCTGTCTCGATCGCCTGGCGAAACTGCTCCGGCGCCACGCCCGGCCTCAGGCCCTTGTAGATGTACCCGTCGCGGCTCTCCAGCACGTACCAGCACTCCGTCTTCAGAGCCGCCTCGCCGCCGATCGCCGCCACCGCCGCCGCGTCCGGGTGCACCTGGAGCGACAGGATGTCGTTGGCGTCCAGGAGCTTCAGCAGCAGCGGAAAGCGGCCGTCCGGCATGGGCTTCGTCGCCCCGAGCAGATCGCCTCCCATGGCGGCCGTCAGGTGGGTCAGCGTCGTCCCCGCCGCCGGGCCGGTAGCCACGACGCTCGGACCCTCCTCGAGGTCGGCCAGCTCCCAGCTCTCGCCGGTGTT
>CAZMDT010000084.1:0-10747 GCA_964564965.1 uncultured Planctomycetaceae bacterium
ACGCCCAGCTTGCGGGCCCAGGTGGGGTCCATCGCGTGCTCGGCGTCGATGAACGCCGCCACGCCGCCGAGCTTCTGGGCGCTGGCGATCACGTGAAGCGCCAGCGTCGTCTTGCCCGAGCCCTCCGGGCCGAACAACTCGCAGATCCGCCCGCGCGGCATCCCCTGGCCCCCCAGCGCCAGGTCCAGGCTCAGCGCCCCGGTCGGGATCCCCTGGACGGCCACCACCTGCTCGTCCGCCAGCCGCATGATGCTGCCCGCACCGAAGTTCCTGTGGATCTGCTCCAGCGTGGCCTCGAGGGCCTTCTGCCGCCGCTCCTCGCTGGTCGGCTTGTCGTCAACCGACGGGGCCTTCGACTTGCTGCTGCGCGTTGCCTTCGCCATCTGTGCGTCTCCTTAGACTCTCAGGCCGCCCGGCCTGTCGCGGACAAATGTAAGGTATTTGTTCGGCTGCCGCAAGCCCCCTGCCCGGGCTTTTTTTCCTGGCGCCGGCCGGCGCGCAACCTACCCGCCCCGGGCCCCCTCCGCAAGAGCCGAGCGGGCAGCAGACGCAGGGCATATTCGGCGCGAGTCTATGCGCCCAGCGGCGCGCGGGCCAGCGGCGCGTAGATCGGGCCCGTGCGCGTCAGCTCGCTGCTGAAGGCCACCACTTCCTCGGCGAGGCGCGTGCCGAAGTGCTCCTCGGCAGATGGCGCGGCCGCGCGGCGAAAGGCGTCGGCGTCGCGGGCGAACCTGACGCGGGCGACGGTGATGTGCGGCCGAAATGCCCGGCGCTCCTGACGGAAGCCCAGCCCCTCGAGCGCCAGCCCGAGGTGGGCCTGGAGGCGCACCAGCCGGCCGGTGGGGTCGTCCACGCCGGCCCAGAGCATCCGCAGGCTTCGCCCGCGCGGCGGCACGGCGGCCACGCCCCGTACCGCGAACTCGAACGGCTGGACCTCTCCCGCGGCCGCCGCCACGACGTCGCAGACGTCCGCGATGTCCTCGTCGGCGACCTCGCCGAGGAAGTGCAGCGTCACGTGCAGGTTCGCCGGGGCGACCCAGCGGACCTTCGCATCAGCGTCGCCGATGGCCCGCTGCGCGCGGGCGACGGCGTCGCGAATCGCGTCGTCGATTTCCAGCGCGATGAACGCGCGCATTTCGCCTGCCTCCGAATGCCGCAAAGCAACGCCGACGCACGGCGGAGCCTCGGCGTTCGCGCGGCGGCTCAGAACGCCACCAGCTCCCGATACTCCGCCATGCGGCGGTCGATGTCCTCACGCGTGATCGCGAGCAGGCGGTTCAGCGAGAAGTCCTCCAGCTCCAGGCTCGCCGTCACCGTGCCGTAGGCGATCGCCTCTCGCAGCGCCTGCGCCTCGACGCTGTCGGCCGCCGCCAGGTGCCCCATCATCGCGCCGGCAAACGTGTCGCCCGCCCCCGTCGGGTCGATCACGACCGTCGCCGGGAAGCCCGGCAGCGGGTAGGCCCGTCCGCTCATGAACAGCAGGCTGCCGTGCTCGCCCTTCTTCACGACGACGAACTGGCGGACCCGCTCGGCGATTTCCAGCCCCGCCGTCACCACGTTGGCCCGGCCCGTCAGCAGCCGCGCCTCCGCGTCGTTCAGCACCAGCCCGTCGATCCGCCCCAGCAGCGCGCCCAGCTTGTCGCTCTCCTCGCGAATCCAGAGGTCCATCGTGTCGGCCACCACCAGCCGCGGGCCGCAGCTGTGCCCCAGCAGCTCCATCTGCAAATCCGGGTGCGTGTTCGCCAGAAAGACGTACTCGCTGTCGAGGAACGCCTGGGGGATTCTCGGCCCGACCTCGGCGAGGACGTTGAGATGCACCTCGACGGTCTCGCGCTCGTTGAGGTCCTCGTGGTAGCGCCCGTGCCAGCGGAAGGTGCTGCTGCCGGTGCGCACCTCCAGGCCGGTCAGGTCGATCCGCGGGTTGTCGCGCAGCGGCTGGAGAAAGCCCGGCGGGCAGTCGTCGCCGACCACCCCCACCAGCCGCACCGGCGAAAAGAAGCTCGCCGCCTGCGCGAAGTACACGCTCGACCCGCCCAGCGCCTCGGCCACCGTGCCCGACGGCGCCTCCACCGTGTCGATGCCGATGCTACCCGTGACCAAAAGGCTCATGTGACGCCTCCGCCGCCATGGCGGCCGGGAGAGTCTAACCCACCCCGGGCGCTTCCGGCAACCCGGCCGGCGAATCGCGAGCCGCGCCCGTCACGAAGCGGTCCTCCGGCGCCCGTGCCCGGCCGGACTGGGCCTTCACGGTCGCGGCTCGTCGCGGCGCCGCCGTGCGGGCTTGCCATCGCGGCCGGCGCGCCCGTAACATGCCCGCGATGAAGCCGCGAATCATCTTCGGTAGCGTGATGATCTCCGCCGTCGTCGCCCTGCTCGTGCTGGACGGCTGGCTGGAGTCGGCCGCCGACAGCCCCGCCACCTCGCCGCTCGTCGCGCTTCCGACCGCGCTGGTCGCCCTGCTGCTCGCCGCCAAGGCGTTCCTCGAGCTGGAGCGGATGGCCGCCGCCGCCGGGGCCGCCATCATGCGCCTGTCAGGCCTGCCCGCCACGCTGGCCGTGGCGACGCTGCCCTACTGGTGGCGGCTCATCTCGCGGCCGGGCTCGCCCGCGGCCGCCCTTGCCGTCCTGCTCATCGCCGCCTGGGCCGTCTTCATCGAGCAGATGGTCCGCCGCCACGACGCCTTCGCCCGCATCGGCGCCACGCTGCTGGCCGTCACCTACCTCGGCGTGGGCACCGCCCTGATCCTGCACGTGCGGGTGTGGCTCGGCATCCCGGCCCTCGCCCTGTTCCTGCTGGTCGTGAAGTCCACGGACATCGCGGCGTACTTCGTCGGCTCGGCCTGCGGGCGGCACAAGCTCTTCCCCGCCCTCTCGCCCGGCAAGAGCTGGGAGGGTCTCGCCGGAGGGCTCGCCGCGGGAACCGGCGTGGCGATGCTGGCCGCCTGGCTGCTCGCCATGCTGCCCGGCGGCGAGCCGCTGGAGGCCATGTCCGTCGGCGCGGCGGCCCTGTTCGGGCTCGCGGTGGCGGCCGCCGGGCAGTTCGCCGACCTGTGCGAGAGCCTGCTGAAGCGTTCGGCGAACGTGAAGGACAGCGGCGCGGCCGTGCCGGCGTTCGGCGGCGTGCTGGACATCATCGACTCGCCCCTGCTGGCCGCCCCGCTGGCGGTGCTGCTGCTGGAGGCCTTCTGCGGCTAGCGCCCGGGCGGATCGGGATGCCAGGGATGCAGGCGACGCGCGGGACGCGGCAGCTTCCCGAAGAAGCCCCGAAGACTATAATGCCCGGCCTGTGGTCAACCCCCAGAGCGAAAGGGCAGCCATGGCGAAGGTGGCGGAGCGGTATCTGAAGGTCGAGCCGTGGGCGGTGGCGGAGGAAGGGTTCGCACCCGAGCGGGCGCGCCTCAGCGAGAGCATCTTCAGCCTCGCCAACGAGCTCATGGGCGTCCGCGGGTACTTCGAGGAGGGCTACTCAGGCGACCACCTCCTCGGCAGCTACTTCGGCGGGCTTTACGAGAACAAGGAGATCGGCCACCCGCAGGTCTTCAAGGGCTTCGTCACCCGCGAGAACTTCATCGTCAACGCCGTGGACTGGCTCTACGTCCGCCTCGCGTCCGCCGGCGAGCGGCTGGACCTCGCCGAGAGCGAATACAGCGACTTCGGCCGCCGCACCGACATGCGGGCCGGCACGCTCACGCGCGAGTTCGTCTGGCACACGCGGGCGGGCAACCGGCTGCGCGTGCGCTTCGAGCGGTTCCTGAGCATGAAGGACAACCACCTCGCCTGCCAGCGGATCACGCTGGAGGCGCTGGACGCCGCGGCCGGGGTCGAGATGGACCTCGGGCTGAACTTCGAGACGACCCACGAAATCTCGAGCGGCTGGCGCTCGGACAAGGTGACGGGCGCCGAGGCGGGCGGGCCGGCGGAGAGCTACTGGGAGGTGTTGGGGAAGGAGGCGGCCGACGGCGTGTACGCCATCGAAGGCCGGACGAAGACGACGCGTTTCTCGGCGTTCTCGAGCTTCCGGCTGCGGACGAGCGCGGGCGTGGAGCCGGAGACGGTCGAGCGCGACGCGTACATCGGCTGCAAGCTGGCCGTCGCCGTCGAGCCGGGGGAGCCGTTCGTGGTGGAGCGGATCGTCTGCAACGACTGGGAGCGTCCGGAGGTGCTGTCGCCGGAGGCGGTGTGGGACCGCGGCCTGGCGTTCGCCCGGGGGCAGGCGGCCACCACGTACGATTCGGCCCTTATCCCGCACGCGGCGTACTGGGCGGACAAGTGGCGCCACTGGGACATCGAGATCGACGGGGCGGCGGACCTTCAGCAGGGCGTGCGGTTCGACCTGTTCCAGTTCCACATGGCGTACCACGGCGGCGACGAGCGGCTGGGGATTCCCTCCAAGGGCCTGACGGCGGAGGTCTACAGCGGCTGGTGCTTCTGGGTCGTCGAGACGTACTGCCAGCACGTGATGATCTTCACGCACCCGCAGCTCGCGCGGAAGCTGCTGCGGTTCCGCTACCTCGGCCTGCCGGGCGCCCTCGAGCGGGCCGGGCAGGTGGACTGCCGCGGGGCGCGCTACCCGTTCTGCACGATCGACGGCCCGGAGAGCTGCGCCACCTGGCAGCACGCGGACATGGAGATTCACGTCGGCGAGGGCATCTACCGCGCCATCGAGCTGTACGTCATGCACACCGGCGACACGGAGTTCCTCCACGGCGAGGGCGTCGAGATGCTCCTCCAGATCGCCCGCTACTACGCCTCGCGCGGCGGCTGGAGCCCCACGCGCGGCGACTTCGGCTTCTACGGCGTCATGGGGCCGGACGAGTACCACACCGTCGTCAACCACTCCTGCTACACCAACTGGATGGGCAAGAAGCTGTTCGACTACACGCTGTCGGTGCTGGCGGAGATGGCGCGCGAGGCCCCCGACAAGCTGGCGGCCGTGAAGAAGAAGGTGCGCCTGGAGGACTCGGAGCCCCCCGAGTGGCGGCGGATGGCGGACCACATGAGGATTCCGCGCGACGAGGCCACCGGCGTCTACGAGCAGCACGAGGGGTACTTCGACCTGCCCGAGGTGGACGTTCAGGCGATCGGGCCGGAGGAGATCCCCATCTACGCGAGCTGGGCGTACGAGCGGATTCTGCGGACGAGCATGGTCAAGCAGGCCGACGTGCTGCTGCTGCCGGTGTGGTTCGCCCATGAGTGGACACTGGCCGACAAACGGGCCAACTTCGACTTCTACGAACCCAGGACGATCCACGAATCGAGCTTCTCGCCGGGGATTCACCAGGTTCTGGCGGCGGAGCTGGGGCGCGAGGAGATGGCGGAGCAGTACTTCCGCTACATGGCGCGGCTGGACCTGGACAACTACCACCGCAACACCGCCCAGGGCCTGCACATGACGCCCAAGAGCGGCACGTGGATGTGCATGACGTACGGCTTCGGCGGGATGCGGACGGACCTGCCGGTGCTGACGTTCGCCCCCACGCTGCCGGCGGGCTGGCGGGCCTACCGCTTCCGCGTGGTGCACCGCGGGGCCGTGCTGGAGGCGCTGGTGACGCGCGACGGCGCCACGTTCCGCGTGATCGAAGGGCCCGACCTGGCGATTCAGGTCTACGCCGGGGACGTAACGGCAACGGCCGACGGCGTAACGGTGCCGCTCCAGGCGCCGGGCGACACGCTCTGCGCGGCCGAGGCCTGACCGCCGCCGGTTTTCCGCGAATCCCGCCGGGCCGTGCGGCTTTCTACACACCGGATGCCCCGAGATGCGCGGGGCCGTCCGACAACCTTGCTTGAAGTTGCGCCCGGCGGCGATACCATGCCTCAGTGGAGCCCCGAGGCGAGAAGGAGAACACCGATGAACCGGATGACCTGGTGTGCCGCTGCGACGGCGCTTGTGCTGGCGTGCGCGGTCGCGGGCGCGGCCGCCAAGAGCATCAAGGACGTGCACGGATTTGAGCCCCACTTCGTTCTCCCGCCCGGGGCGAACATGGTGAGCGTCAAGGACCTCGGCGCCGTCGGCGACGGGAAGACGGACGACACGGAGGCGTTCAAGAAGGCGTTCGAGAACGACGCGCCGCGGGGGATTTACATTCCGGCCGGCACGTATCTCGTCCGCGACGCGCTGGTGTACGGCCTCCGCGCGAGCAAGAAGAAGCGGACGTGCGTGATGGGCGAGAGCCGCACGTCGGCGATCCTCCGCCTGGCGGACGGCGCGCCGGGCTTCGGCGACCGCAACAAGCCGAAGGCGTTCATCCACACGCGCCACCCGAAGCAGCAGGGCGAGCAGAACATGCACATGTATCTGTATCACCTGACCATCGAGATCGGGAAGAACAACCCCGGCGCGGTGGCGCTCAACTACCACAGCAACAACACCGGCGCGATCAAGGACGTGGAGATTCGCGCCGCCGACCGCGCCCACCCGGGGCACACCGGCATCGCCTGCTGGGACTGGGGCGTCGGCGACGCCATCGCCCGCTACGTGACCGTGGACGGGTTCCAGACGGGCGTGTCGCTCACGAAGGTCGGCAACTACTTCACCGTCGAGCACCTGACGGTCCGCAACTGCGAGACCGGCGTGGCGGGCGGAACCTTCAGCCTGCGCGGGCTGACGACGCAGAACTGCCGCGTGCCGCTGCGGAGCACCGGCATGACGGTGCTGGTGGACGCGGCGCTCACCGGCACGGGCGACGCCGCCGTCATCAACGAGAAGGGCGGGCTGCTCGCCCGCAATATCAGGACCTCCGGCTACGCCAAGGCGATCTCGTCGAAGAGCCCCTCGGGCGACGCCGCCGGGCCGGACGTGGCGGAGTACGTCTCGGACAAGGTCGCCCACAACTGGCCCCCGGAGCCCGGCATGGGAACCACGCTCAACCTGCCGGTCGAGGAGAGCCCGGAGCTTCAGTACCCGCAGACGGCTGACGACTGGGCCGTCATGCCGACCACCGGCGACATCGCCGAGGCCATGCAGAAGGCCATCGACGAGGGGAAGAAGACGATCTACATTCCCGGCGGCGGCGGGCCGCTCATCGGCAAGACCGTCCATCTCCGCAACAGGGTCGAGCGGGTGATGTGCGTGGGGGTGGGCATGGTCACGTGCAAGACGGGCGAGGAGCCGGTGTTCATCGTCGAGAACGGCGCCGGCCCCGTGGTCATCCTGGAGCTGATCTACGCCAACTACGGCTCGAAGTTCAGCCGGGGCGTCATCCACGCCTCGCCGCGGACGGTGGTTCTCCGCCACGGGAGCCTGTCGTACGAGACCGCCCCCGGGGGCGCGGGCGGGAAGCTGTTTGCCGAGAGCATCGTCAGCCACCTGATCTGCCGCAAGGTGCACGCCTGGCTGCGCGACATGGACACCGAGGCCGGCGGGCCCGACGCGCTGAACCTCTCCAACGAGGGCGGCGTGATGTGGGTCCTCGGGCAGAAGACGGAGGACTTCGCCACGAAGCTCCGCACCACCGACGGGTTCACGGAGCTGCTGGGCGGCGTCTACCGGGAGAACTGGGACCAGAGCGACTTCAACCGCTCGGGCATCAAGGACAACGACCGCCCGCCGCTGTTCGAGGCGGTCAACTCCAACGTCAGCTACACGTTCTCCGCCTGGGGCCCGGCCAAGAAGTACGTCCACCTCGTCCGCGAGACGCGCGGCGGCGAGACGCGCAACCTCGACCGCGCCGCCCACCCCGGCGGGGCCGCCCTGTTCGTCGGATACACCCAACGCCCGCCGAAGTAGCCCGCGGCGACGAGGCAGCCCCGGCTCGCGCGGCGGCGCCCGGGAGACCACCATGGCCAAGAGCATTCTGGTGCCCATCGACTTCTCGGACGTGACGGAGGCGGTGCTGGCGCGAGCGGCCGAGCTGGGCCGGGCGCTCGGGGCGAGGCTTCGGCTGCTGCACGTGGCGGCGCCGGAGCCGGACTTCGTGGGCTTCGAGGTCGGCCCCGACTCGGTGCGCCACAGCGTCGCCAAGGAGCTGCGTGAGGACCACCGCGCCCTTCAGGCGCACCAGGACGCGCTGCGGGCGCAGGGGCTGGACGCCACCGCCCTGCTGGTGCCCGGTTCGGGGGCGGAGAAGATCCTCGAGGAGGCCGAGCAGCTGGGCGCCGACATGATCGTCATCGGCTCCCACGGGCACGGAGCGCTGCACGCCCTGCTGGTGGGCAGCGTGTGCAAGGGGGTGCTCCACGGGGCGTCGTGCCCGGTGCTGGTGGTGCCGCATCCCCGCTCGGGCGGGAAGGCGCCGGGCGGCACGTCCGCCGAGGGGTGAAACCCATCGCCCGGCGCGTTACCATGTCCGCCTTGGCGCGCCGCGCCGGGGCGGGCGCCGCTCAGGATTGGAAGGCCCGATGAGGAAGACAGCCAAGACGCGCCTCCCCGACGGCCAGGGGCTCGCCACCCGCGCCATCCACGCCGGCGAGGATCGCGAGCGCTACGCCGACTCGATCACCACGCCGATCGTCCAGACCTCCACGTACGCCTTCAAGTCCACAAAGGAGATCGAGGCGTATACGCGCGGCGGGAAGGAGCGGTTCGAGTACGGCCGCTACGGCAACCCGACGGAAAAGGTGGCGCAGCAGCGGCTGGCGGCGCTGGAGGGGGCCGAGGACTGCGTGGTGTGCGCCTCGGGCATGAGCGCCGTGACCACCACGATCCTCGCGCTGGTGCGGGCGGGCGATCACATCGTCATCACCGACGACGCCTACAAGAAGACGCTGGAGTTCTGCAGCTCGTACCTGGACCGGTTCGGCGTGGGGTGCACCATCGTGCCTTTCGGCGATTACGACGCCCTCGAGAAGGCGGTGCGGAAGCGGACCCGCTTCATCTTCTCCGAGTCGCCGACGAACCCGTACCTGAACATCTTCGACCTGGAGCGCCTGCGCGACATCGCCCGCCGGCACGGCGTCCTGACGCTCATCGACAGCACCTTCGCCACGCCCGCGAACCAGCGCCCGCTCGAATGGGGCGTGGACATCGTCCTGCACAGCGCCACGAAGTACCTCGCCGGGCACAACGACATTCTCGCCGGGGCCGTGCTCGGCCGCCGCGAGCTCATCCAGCCCATCCGCGACCTCCACAAGGCCCTCGGCGGGGTCATCGACCCCCACTGCTGCTACCTGCTGCTCCGCGGGCTGAAGACCTTCCCCCTGCGCGTCGCCAGGGCGAACGCCACGGCGCAGACCGTCGCCGAGTTCCTCGACGGGCACCCCGCCGTGAAGCGCGTGTACTACCCCGGCCTGCCGAAACACCCCCACCACGACGTCGCCAAGGCGCAGATGTCCGGCTTCGGCGGGGTGGTCACGTTCGACATCAAGGGCGGGCTCGCCACCGCCAAGCGGTTCCTCGACGCCCTCAAGCTCTGCTTCATCGCCCCCAGCCTCGGCGGCGTCGAGACGCTCATCACGCACCCGGCCACCGTCAGCTACTACCACGAGTCGCGCCGGCGCCGTTACGCCCTGGGCATCACGGACACGCTGATCCGCCTGGCCGTGGGCGTGGAGGACGAGGAGGACATCGTCGCGGACCTCGACCAGGCACTGCGCCGCGCCCGGCGAACGCGCAGGCGAAACCCCCGGCGCGCATAAACGAGCGCCGGGGGATGGACATCCCTCGGCGCTCATGGCTTCGTCTTCCGGCGCGATTCCGCAGAGAAGCGCGCCCGCCTTGCGGTTCAGGCGCTCCGGCGGCGGCGCACGTACCCGCCCAGCGCGCCGGCGCCCAGCATCACCGCCAGCGCCGAGACGGGCTCGGGAATCGGAGGCGCCGGAATCCGCAGCACGCCCGTGCCGTCGGGATTGAAGAAGTTGTTGTCCTGCAAGACGGTCGCACCGCTCGCGGAGCTGCCGTACGTCCCAGGCGTGGTGTACTCCACGCCGCCGAGGATGATCTTGGCGACCACGTCGTCCACGCCGTCGCCGAGGAAGATCTGCCCGAAGCCGCCGCTGCCGTTCGCCAGCAGCGTCACCACCGCATCGTCAGAGAGGTAGTTGTCGAGCAGCTCCAGGATCGTCTCGTAGTCGCTCTGCCCGTTCTCAACGGTGACGTTGCCCATGCCGAACGGCGTGCTCCCGAGCCCGGCCGGGGCGGACAGAACGCCGAGCCCGCCGCTGCCCTGGTCGCCGTTGTTGACGGTCAGCCCGCCGGTGAACGTGCTGTCGGCGCCTTCGAAGACCACCTTGTTCCTGTCCAGCTCGACGACGAGGCTCAGCACGTCGCCGGAGCCGGAGTCGTGGAACTCGCCGGCGAAGGTCCGGATGTTCCCGTTGCCGCTCTGCGCGTTGATGGTCAGCGCCGTCGCCCCGTTGCCCGCCTTCGGACGGATGCTCCCGATGTCAACGGTACTGTCCTTGGTCCGGGTGAAGTTCATTCCGGGCGCCGCCCCCATCAAGGAGATATCGTCCGCCTTGATCGTCGAGTTCCCCGAGACGTCGTCGATATCCAGATTGTAGACCTCCGTGGGGTGCCGCCCGGTGAAGTCGTTCACGCCGCCCTGGAAGGTCGCAAGCCCGAAGGTCGATCCGGCCTCCTGCGTGATGCCCGTGACGTCGGCGGTGTCGTGCTTCAGCAGCAGCGTCCCGCCGCTTCTCACCGTCGTGCCGGTGCCCGTAGCGGCGACGAGCGCGGTGGCGGAGGCAACGATGACCGTGCCCTTGTCCTTGACGTCGACCGCGCCGCCGAACGTGTTGTCCGCGCCCAGCGTGACCGTGGCGCTGTCCGCGCCACCCGCGACGTTGAGCCCGAAGCCGCCGTTGTTGCTGAT
>CAZMDT010000085.1:0-10712 GCA_964564965.1 uncultured Planctomycetaceae bacterium
CGTCATGTTGAGGTAGACCCGCCCGTCCGAAAACGCGTGATGGGCGTGGAGGCCGGGCAGGTCGTCGGGGGTGTCGATGGGCTCCAGGCCGGGGGGGAGGTACGGCCTGACGCGGCGATGCGTGTCGAAGAGCATCGCCGTCAGCGACATGTGGAGCGTGCGCCCGCGGGCGTCGCCCTTCATGAACTCCGCGCCGGCGAGGGCGGCGAGGTCGCCTTCGCCGGTGGCGTCGATGCAGAAGCGTGGCCGGACCGCAATCGCCCCGCCGCGGAGGTGCACGCGGGCGGCGGCGACGGCGCCCGCGGCGGCCTCGGCGCCCACGAGGCGGGCGTGCAGCAGCGGCTCCGCCCCGGCGCCCTCGACGGCGAGCTGCCAGACGATCTTGAGGTGCTCGGGGCTGAAGAAGCGCCCCTCGAGGACGCCCCAGCGGTCCAGCTCCTCGCGGACGGCGGCGAAGATGTCGCCCACGCCGTCGGTGGAGGCGAACCACTCCGCCACGCCGCCGGCCGTGGACACGCCCCCGAGGCAGTTGTCCTGCTCCACGAGGAGGACGCGGTGCCCGCGCCTGGCGGCGGCGACGGCGGCGGCGCAGCCGGCCGTGCCGCCCCCCGCCACCAGGATGTCCGGTTTGGTGAGCATGGCTCCCGCCGCGGGTCAAGCGGGCGGATCAGAGGACGATCTTGGCCCAGGTGTTGAGGTCGCGCTGGGTGTTGCTGACGACGGGGACGTCGGTGTAGGCGGACAGTTCGCGGACGGCCAGCGGCGAGGCGGAGCAGAGGCCCGAGATCGCGGTGGGGCTCAGGCCGAACCGCTCGCGGAGAATCTGCACGCCGCCGATGGCGCCCAGGGCGTCGGTGGCGGTGAAGATCAGCCGGTGGATGCGCGACCGCACCTGCTCGGAGGCCAGCAGCATGGCCGTCTCGCGCTGGAGGATGCCGTCGGCGATCTCCACGACCCAGTAGTTGCCGGGATTGTTGGCGTACTTCAGGTCCAGCCGGTCGAAGATCCCCAGCAGCTCCGCCTCCTCGAGCAGGTACGTCGAGGGGTACCCGAAGTACGTGAAGTCGGCCACCGGCTTCGCCCCCGCGTCCTCCATGTGCAGAATGTCCTTCAGGCTGGCGGTACCGGTGACCTTGGAGCCGCGGACCTTGTGGCCCATGGTGGTGAGGGCCCAGCAGATGGCGGCGGCGGTGAGGCTCTTGCCGCTGTTCATGGCGGTGCCGACCACGAGGAGGAGCCTGGCGCGGGCGCGGGCCTTGGCCTGGCGGCGCGGCTCCTGGATGAGGGGATGGTCGCGGGTGTTGAGCACCTTGCCGTCGGCGTCGCAGACATAGCCGCGGATCTCGATGCGCGTGGGGTCCTTGATGTTGGCATTCTTCTGCACGACCTGCCCGACGATGCCGCTGCGGGCCAGCAGGTCCGCCTCGTGCGGAAGCTCCCCGGGCACGATGCCCTCGAAGGCGTCCGGGGCATACCGCGTGCCGAACACGAACACCGCGCGGGCGCCGTCGCTGATGACGTGAATCCGCCCCTGCTTGTTCTCCAGCGTCGAATGGAAGCCCAGGTAACGGACCGTCCCGTAGACCACGTCGCCCACCTGAGGGGGACGGTCCAGCCGCTCGTAGAAGCGCACCTGCTTTCGCGACACGCAGAGCGCCGCGCTGGGGAGGATCACCGCCGACTTGAGGCGCTTCATGGGCGTGCTCCGCTCGGACGCCGGCGCCCGAAGCGATGCGGCGGCCGGGCCGGCCGGAGACTATATCCATCGGCCCCAGGGGCGCCAACAGCCGACCGCCGGCGGGGGGCGGTTTTCCACGGGCCGGGCACGGGCCTACTGGCGCTGGGGGCGGGTGCGGGACGCCGGGTCGACGGACAGGTAGGCCGCGAGAGTGCCGGCGGCGGCCCGGGCGTCGTCGGCGAGGTGGTCGATCTCCGCCTCCATCATGGCGGTGCCGGCGCCGTGGAGGGAGACCACGAGGCGGTCGGCGCGGAGGGCGGCGGGCACGGCGGGCGGCGCCGGGCGGGGCCGGCGGGCAATCGGGCGCCTCGGCACGGGCGGGGCCGCCTCTTGCGCCCTGGTGGCGATGAACACGGCGACGCCGATGATGACGGCGGCGGCCGCGGCGAGCGGCACCCAGAACGCCGGCCGGAGCAACAGCGGACGCCGCCCGGGCGCGTGCCCCGCGGCAAGCAGGGACGCCCCGGCCAGCGGGGCGTCGGCCCGCAGGCGGTCCTCCAGGCGGATGCCGCCCTCCCAGAACGCCCGGCACCCGTGGCAGCGGGCGATGTGCCGCCGCGTGAGCCGCCCCAGCGGCTTGTCGCCGTCCAGGGCCGAGGAAATCAGCCATTGGTAGATCGAGCAGAGCATGTCACACCTTCCTGTTCGCCGCCGGGCGGGCCGGTTCCTCGGCCCGGACGCCGCCCAATGCCTCGAAGGCCCTCGTGGCCATCAGGCGCTTGCGGGCGCGATGCAGCAACACCTTCGCGTGCGTGCGCGTCAGGCCGAGCGCCCGCGCCACGCCGCGGATCGGCAGGTCCTCGGCGTACCGCAGCCACAGCGCCCGGTACTGCCGCTCTGGCAGCGCCGCCGCCGCGGCCCGCCAGAGGTTCTCGCTCAGGTCGCGCCGCGCGGAGACCTCGGCCGGTCCCGCTGCGATTGCCGGCACGGCGGCCGGCTCGAGCGGCATCCCCGGCGGGCGCCTTCGCAGGTGGCTCACCGCCAGGCGGGCGGCGATCGTGAACAGCCAGGCCGAGAACGGCCGCCCGGGGTCGTACCGGTGCAGGTTCTCGTACGCCCGCAGCAGCGTCTCCTGCCGCAGGTCCTCGGCGTCGTGCGGGCGGCGGGTCCGCTGGCTGAGGTACCTGAGCAGCCGCGGGCCAAACCGCTCGGCCAGCACATCGAACGCGGCCGAAGAGCCCGCCTGTGCCCGGCAGGCGAGCTCCTCCGCGCTGAGGGTGCTCAGCACAAGCGGCTCGGTCTGTAAGCCGTCAGTCACGTGCGGGCATCTTCCCCGCGGCGCCCGCCTGGCGCTGCTCGGCCAGGTGTATCAGCAGCGCGGTGACGTCCTTCATCGCGGCGGCGGCGTGCAGCTCGACGCCCGTCCCGCGCCCGCCGACCTCCATGCCCTTCAGGACCGGCGCCCACGGCCCGACGGGCTTGCCCTGCTCGGCCGCCTGCTCCTGCGCCAGGTTCGCCAGCGCCAACATGCCGCGGAGGATGTCCCGCACCTGCTGGGCGTCCTTCTCGGCCTTGGCCGTCAGGACGATGTCGATGAACAGCTCCCCCCGCACCTCGCCGACGTCCATGGCGAGGGCGGCGAGCTTCCTGAGCACGGCGGCCTTCGGCTCGGCGCCCTTCGGGACGCTGAAGCCCTCCCCGGCGACCTGGAAGAAGCTGCCCCGCAAGGCGGCCGGCAGGACCGTGGCGGTGCGGACCTTCGCCAGGCTGTCCGCCTTGCCATCGAGCACGTCGAGCGCCTCCTGGAGCACCTTCTTTTCGCGCCCGATCACCACGAGGTCCTCGCCGTGGAAGGCCCCCCACCGCACGCCGTCGTCGCCCTTGCCCTCGGGCTTCTGGAACCAGCGGTAAAGCTCGTGCTTGCCGTACTGGCTGACCTCCCGGCCCTCGTTGACCTCGAGCAGCGTCATCAGCCGCTCACGGTCGACCTGGGCCTTGATGATGGCGACCCCCCCGGCGGGGTCGTAGCTCTCACCGTACAGCGTGATGGCGCTGAGGTCGCGCGTGGGGTCGAAGTTGAACAGCCGGACGAACCCGTTCAGCTTCGCGGCGGCGTCCGGCTCGGCCAGACGCTTCAGCAGATGCTCCCCCAGCCCCGACCCCAGCAGGCCCGCAACGTCGAGATGCACGACCCACTTGGCCTTGGCGGACACGTGCGCGCGGTCCACGCCCCCGGCGGAGGCGGCGCCGGCGGCAACCAAAACGGCACACAGTGCGGCGACGGCGGCTTTCTTCATGGCTTGGCTCCTTGCGCCTGGCGACAGCCGATGCGGCTGTCCGCGAGCAACTACGCACCGCCGGGGCGAAAGGTTACACAAACCGCGGCAGCGGCGGATGCCGCCGGGCGGCGAAGATGGCGACGTCACATGGCGCGGCGGCGGGCGGCGCGCTAATAGTGGACCTTCCCGACCTTGAGCGTCAGGCGGCGCTCCATGTTGACCATGAGAACGCCCGCGGCGATCGACAGCAGCTTGCACTCCATGGTGTCCGCCCGGCTGGTGAGAACCACGGGCGCCTTGGCGCCGACGAGCAGGCCGATCTGCCGCCGCCCGGCGAAGTAGACGAGCGACTTGGAGAGCAGGTTGCCGGCCTCGATGGAGGGCACGAGCAGGACGTCGGCCTGGCCGGCGACGGGGCCGCCGATCTTCTTGTGGGCCGCCGCCCGTGCGCTGATGGCGTTGTCCAGCGCGAACGGGCCGTCCACGATGCAGTGCGGGGAGAACTGGCTCCGTTCGGCCATCTTCGCGAGGGCGGCGGCGTCGAGCGTGGCCGGCATCTTCGGGTTGATGAGCTCCACGGCGGCGAGGACGGCGACCCGCGGCTGCTCGATGCCGAGCAGGTTCGCCACGTACACCGCGTTCAGCAGAATCGCCGCCTTCTGCTCCAGGTCCGGGGCGATGTTCATCGCGCCGTCCGTGATGAACACCAGCTTGTTCAGCGCCGGAACCTCCGCGACGAACACGTGGCTCATGATCGACCCCGTCCGCAGGCCGTGCTCCCGGTCCAGGACACCGCGAAGGAAGTCATCCGTGTGAATGTAGCCCTTCATCAGGATGTCGGCCTGTCCCTCGGAAACGAGGCGCACCGCCGCCGCGACGGCGGCGAGGGGGTCTTCCTCGTGGACGATCGTCGCGCCCTTCAGCGACAGGCCGAGTGCGTCGGCGATGGCGCGGATCTCCGCTTCGTCGCCGACGAGGACGGCCTCGGCGACGCTGTCCTGCTTGGCGCGGACGACGGCCTCGATGACGGCGGCGTCCTGGCCGACCGCCACTGCCACCTTCCGCACCGGGTGGACCTTCACCGCCTCGTACAACGCGTCGAAGTCATTCATGGACGTGCGTCTCCTTCGCGGGATGTCCGCAGGTGCGGCGGTGCAGACGCGGCGACGGGCAGGCCACCCGCGGGCACCCCTGCCCGCCCGGCGGGTCCGCGCAGAGAGTGCAGTGCGTTCGGATGAGGGCCGCCGGGCGGCTTGCCGTTCCGCAGACCCGGGCGAGCGTCAGCTCTTCTTGCCGGCTTTGGCGCGCCGCTCGACACGCGCCGCCCGCCGGGTGCGCGCCTTGCCTTTCCGGGCACGGTTCCGCTCGCGCGTCTCTTTCTGGCGCTGGTGGCGCCGGTCAATCCTCTCTCGTCGCTGTCCCATGGGACCGCCTTTCGCTGCTTGGCAGCGGCGGCATTCTACGCGCCGGGCGCCGCGGCATCAACGCCCCGCCGCCCTGTGAAAAGCGACGGCCGCCGACGGGCGCCGCTCGCCCGCCCGCGGCCGTCGCGGAAACGCCGGCACCTTGGCCGGCCCTACATGGTCGGCATCGCGCCGCTGATGATCGCCTTGAGCTTCGGTTCCTTCGACAGCCGGTCCGCCTGCTCCTGGTACGCCTTCATCGCGGCCTCCACCTTCTTCTCATACTTCTCCTTCAGCGCCTTCTCCTCCTCCTCGGTCGGATCCTTCATCTCCTTCATCCGCTTGTTCAGCTCTTCCGCGCGCTTCTTCAGATCATTGAGCTTGGCCACGGCCGCCTTTGCCGATGCCTCGTCCTTCACGTCCTTCAGCACGTCGGTCATCTCCTCCATCAGGTCGATGCTGTCCTCCATCGCCTCTTCGTGCTCCGTGCCCCCGCAGCCGCAGGCTGCCAGCCCAAGTGCCGCCAACCCGGCCGCGATCGTCAGTCTGAGGGTCATCGTGCTCTCCTTCGGCATGTGAACCGTCTCGCGGCCTCGGGCCCGCGCAGGCCCTCACCTAGCCGCAACGCGGCCACAGCATGGGCAGATGCGGCGCCGCGGGCAAGCCAAAACCGCGCTAAGCGCCACCGCCCCTGCCGGGCCGCTGCCACGACATGCCGGGAATCTCGAAGATGCACTCGGCCATCGGGCCGTGGATCATCTCGTTCAGCCCGACGAACCGCGTCCGCCCGATCGTCACCTCCGCCCGGAAGTGGTGGTGCCCGAAGACCCAGACGTCGGGCTGGTGTGCCCGGAACATCGCCTGGAGCGCTCGCTCGGTCCGGCTGAGGGTTCCGAGCTTGGCGAAGTTGCACACGACGTAGGGCTTGGCAGCCGAGGGACACTCGTGGCTGGCGACGATGCGCGGCTTCCAGTCGCCGAACCGCTCGACGACGGACGCCAGCGTCTTCTGCGGCAGCTCCTCCTCCGCCCACCAGTCGAAGCCTTCCTGCCGCACGTCCCGATCCACCGACAGCCCCCCGCCGATGTAGGCCATCTCGAGCGCCTCGACATAGCCGGCCTCGCCCAGGTAGCACGGGTGCTCGCGGCACATGGCGGGGCTGTCATGGTTGCCACGGATGAAGCGGTGGTTCGTGGACAGGATGGGCGCGTCGCGCGGCGTCCACTTCGCCGCGGTGGCCAGGGGTTCGTCGTCGCGCGGCAGCGGGTCGCTCTCCATCAGGTAGCGTGCCGGAAACCCCACACCCATATCCCCCAGTTGCAGCGAGGCGTCGAGCCCCCGTCGCCCGCCGGGCAGCGGCATGTCGTTCACCAGCCAGGTGTACTTGTCGAACTGGCTGTGCACGTCCCCGATGAACCACATGCGCCGCTCCTCCGGTGCCCGCCGCGGCGGCCGGCCGCGGCCCTAGGCGTCCAGGTACGCCCGGAGCTTCTCGGGCAGGTCGCGCGGCGGGGCAGCCTCCGAGCCGTGGGCGGCGACCACCTCCGCGAACTTCGCCTGCTGCTCGTCCGTCAGCGTGAAGCAGAAGCAGTGGGTCACCAGCCCCGGGCGGGAGACCTCGAACTTCGGACGGTCCGCCTCCGGCAGCATCTCGAGCTGCCCGATCACCTCCGCCATCATCAGCAGGCTGAAGTGGGCCATCGCCTTCTCGGAGATGCCCGGGTTGGCGGCCTGGGCGTAGAGCCGGTGCACGTGGCGGCCGCCGTCGCGCACGATCACGTAGGCCATGCCGATCCGCTGGAGGGTCATGTGGAACTGCGCGTCGGGGAACTGGAGGTGCTCCTGAAGGCTCTTGTGGTCCGGCGAGCCGGCTTCGGTGACGTGGTCAAGGGCGGCCTGCTGAACCGTCCGGAACGCCTCCGCCATCTCACGGACCTGCTTGATCCGCGCCCGGCGCAAGCTGATGTAGGTCCCCAGCGCCAGCATCGCCAGAATGCCGACGATGATCAGGGCCTCGGCCATGGTCCCACCTCGGCAACCCTTATACCACCGGCCGGACGCGGTTGCACCCCAAAAGGCGCCTCACCCGCCACGCCGGGGCAGCCGCCACAGCAGGGCGAGCATGACGACGGCCATGGCCCCCGCCGTCGCGACGTCGAGGAGATTGAGCACGTAGAACCGCTGGCCGCGGTACGGCAGCAAGGTGAGCGTGACGATGCCGGCCATGACGAGGATCGCCATCGCGCCGTAGCGGATCATCCCGCGGTGGCGGTGCACGTCGCAGGACATGACCAGGAAGGCGCCCCCGCCGATGGCATACGCCGCCGACAGCGCCCGGGCGAGGTACTCGAAGACGACCCCCTCGGGCATGGGCCCCAGGCCGCACCATTCGTGAATGCCCGCCAGCCACGACCTCGGCATCACCGCCGGCACGATCGCCACGAGCATCACCGCCCCCGCGAGCCGCAGCACCCGCTTGAGCAGCCGCTCCGCCGCCGGCGGCCCGGGCGCATCGCCGCTCGAAACCGTCACGGCTGCTTCTCCTGCCGGAAGTCCAGCAGCCTCAGCGCGCACCGGGCCTCGTTGCGGAGCGCGCGAGGCGTGGGCCCGTCGGCCGTGATGAGCAGGGCCTGCTCCGCGCGGGCCGAGCACAGCACCCCACGCTCGACGTCCCACAGGGCGGCGCCGCTCGCCTCGTAGCCGCCGGCGGCGACGTGGATCACGTCGCCGTTTCTGAGCATGACGTTGGCGTCCTTGAGCGTCAGCCTGGCGGCGAGGCTGATGGCCAGCACGCGCCGCCCGGCGTAGCTATCCCACCCGGCGATCTTCCGAACGGCCGTGACCTTCAGCGGCTTGCCTTGCGCGCCGGGGACGTGCACCTCGAACGCCTCCTCGAGCACGTCGCCGGGGGCGACCTTCAGCACCGGCGCCAGGGTGAGCAGCGTCCAGAACCGCCGGTCCACGCCCGGCAGCAGGTACAGGGCGATCGGGGCGGTGCCCGTGCTGAATCGATACGCCCCGAGCGGGCCGAGCGTCAGCGTCATCGGCTTCAGCAGCGGGTTGTGCTCTCGCGAAGTCAGCACCTTGCCGTCGAGCATGGCGCGGACGCGGTCGCGGTCGGCCTGCACGGTGAAGCGCCCGTCCGGGCCCTCGCCGGCGGTATCGAGGCCCTGGCAGAGAAGCTCGAAGGTGCAGGCGCCGCTGTCGCGCAGGGCCTTGGTCCGCAGGGCGAAGCGTAGCTCGGTCTTCGCCTTCCCCCAATCGGGGCCCGCCTCGCCCGGTGCCCATAGGCTCTGGCCCGACAGCTCCAGCTCGTAGAGCATCGTCCGCCCCGCCGCGTACACGGGCCGGACGAGGACCTTCTCCTTGTCGGCCCCCGGGCCGTCCGCCGGCGCGGCGCCCCCGCCTTCGGCCGCCGCTGCCGCCACCGCCGCCAGGAAAAGCGCCGCCCCGCCGAGTGCCGTCGTGATGTGCCGTCTCATGCCGTGGCCCTTTCACAGGATGCCATGCGGCCGGGCCCGCCAACGGTGCACAGGCCGCCCCATCCATGGTACAGTACGGGTGCGGCGGGGTAACGGTTACATCCCCGCCGGATGATCCGCCGCCAGAGCGGACGGAAAGGAAATGCCGGATGCAGACATCGCCACCCGCGGGTTGCGCCGGCCGGCCGGGGTTTACGCTGATCGAGCTGCTGGTGGTGATCGCGATCATCGCGCTGCTGGTGACGATCCTGATGCCCAGCCTGAGCCGGGCCCGGGAGCTGGCGCGGGCGGCGATCTGCTCGGTGAGCATTCGGGGCGTCGGCCTGGCCGAGCACAGCTACACCTCGGCCAACAACATGTTCTTCACGAAGCCGCGGCAGTACGTGCGGGAGCCGTCGGGCTGGACCCACGCCTGGCACGACGTGGAGGGCGTCCGGACGGGGCTGCTCTGGCCGTACGTGGAGTCGGAGGGGGCGTACCTCTGCCCGACGTTCATGGGCGTCTGGCAGGCGGGGGCACCGCTGGTGTGCGGCTGCGCCGTGGAGGCCGTCTCGCCCGCCTTCAGCTACACGCAGAACACCTACCTGGGCGACACCTGGAGCGGGCGGCACATCGCCTACCGCATCGACCGCGTCCAGCACGCCAGCGACCTGCTGCTGTTCGGCGAGGAGCCCACGTGGTACATCCAGCCCGACTGGAACCGCTACGTGCTCAACAACGGCTCGCTCGGCGTGTATCCCGCCGGGCTCAACCCGACGTGGGGCACCGGCGACACGCTGGGCTCGTTCCACCTGGGCGAGACGGGCGATCTGGACTCGGGGACCACGAACGTGTGTTTCGTCGATGGGCACGTCTCCCGGCACCACCACCTGGAAAGCTGCGAACTCGGCTGGGAGAACGAGCAATAGCCCCCGGGCCCTTCGGCTTCTTCTGCGTCCTTTCCGGAAGGTCACCTCTGCCCACGAAGCCGCCGCCCGACCTCGCGAAGCGTCTTCACGTCATCCGGGTGGATTGAGCCGTCCGACAGCGGCCCGGTGTTGAGCAGCAGGTTCGCGCCGACCTGTCGGGCGTGCCCCACCAGGCCCATGACCTCGTCCGGGCCTCGATGGGAGGCATCGGCAGCGAAGCCCCACCCGTGCTCCTGAAGCGTGTCGCAGATCTCTACCGGCTTGCCGGCGTTTTTCTCCCACACGCTCCGCGCCAGCTCCCCCCCACGGGGGTGCGCGCGGGGTGTCCGTTCCGGGGCCACGAAGTCCTCCTCCCCGCTGGCGCCCTGCTTGAAGGCGATAAGTGTCTGCGGCTGCAGGCTGCGGATGAGCGCGTACGTCTGGTCGATGGGGAACAGGTCCGGCCGTGCGTAGTAGCCCATGATCGGGTCGAGCCAGACGCCCGCGACAGGACCGTAGTTCGTGAGCAGCTCGCGGAGCTGCGCGTGCGTGAAGTTGATGTACTCCCGGAAGTCGGCATCCTCCCGGAAGCGGTACTCCGGCTGGGGTTCATCGTAGTGCGGGCGGGCGATATCGACGGTCACCGGTCCGCGCCGCCCGGCCTCCAGGGAGTAGAAGAACGGATGCCGCCAGTCGAGGGCATAGGAGTAGTACCAGAACAGGCCCAGTCCGTGGGCGCGGCAGGCCTCGGCCAACTCGGCCACCAGGTCGCGCCCGCGGGCGCCAAAGGAGTTGAAGTCCGTCTGCCCCGTGCGGAACAGGCAGAAGCCGTCGTGATGCCGCGTGGTGATGGTGACGTATTTCATGCCCGCGCTGACGGCGAGATCGGCGATGAATCCCGCGTCGAAGCCGGAGGGGTCGAACCGCTCCTTCAGCCGGGCGTACTCGGCGACGGGAATCTGCTCGCGGAACTGAACCCACTC
>CAZMDT010000086.1:0-10660 GCA_964564965.1 uncultured Planctomycetaceae bacterium
GCCTGTTCATGCCGGCGATCGGCTGGGGATGGGCCGGGTTCGTGTGGGCCTACGCATTGGCGTGGTTCCTCCTGAACGACCGTATCAAGCTCGCCGCCTACCGTATCTTCGACCCGGCCCAGCCCGCCCTGCTCTCCAGGACGAGATGAGGTAATCCGTTGGCGGCCGATGGCATCGTCGGCCAACGTGGCGGCTGACACCGGAAAACTGAGAACCCACAAGGCTTACATCATGACCTCCGAACACCAGAACGAAGGCGGCGAAAGCCGGATCGCAGGTCCGAGTGGGACGGACAGCATCAAGCCCCTCTTCCGCCGCGCGAAGGAGAACCCCCTTCTTGCCGCGCGCGACCTGCCGTTCAAGGCGGCGGCCGTACTAAACCCGGGGGCGGCCGAACACAACGGTGAAGTCGTGCTGCTGCTTCGTGTGGAGAACGTCGAAGGCTTCTCCAGCATTTATGTGGCCAGAAGCCGCGATGGGGTGAACGCATGGAGAGTCGAGCGTGAGCCCCTGTTGCGGTATGGTGAGGAGGGGTGGGACTACGAGGAATATGGCTGCGAAGACGCCCGCGTCACCCACGTGCCGGAAGAGGGCTGTTGGTACATCACCTATGTAGCGTACTCACCTATGGGCCCGGCCGTCGCGATAGCCAGAACGTACGACTTCCTCAAGGCCGAGCGTCTCTGTCTGCTCGGATCGACCAATGACAAGGACGGCGTTCTGTTTCCGCGGAAGTTCGCGGGTCGCTGGGCCATTCTGCACCGCCCGGACGCGGGCGGCGGCGAGCACATCTGGTCGGCCTACTCGCCAGACCTGATTCATTGGGGCGAACCCCATTGCATCCTCCGCCAAGGACCCGGGCCAACCTGGGATGGTGTGAAGGTGGGCGCCGGTCCCCCGCCGATCCTTACCGACGAAGGCTGGCTTCTGATCTTCCACGGTGTCAAGGCCTATGGCGGCAGGCTTATCTACCGAGCCGGTGCAGCTCTGTTGGATGCAGAGACGCCGCACAAAGTGCTTGCGCGGTCCCCCGGCAGCATTCTTCAAGCCGAGGTCCCATATGAGCTTTCAGGCTTCGTGCCCAACGTCGTCTTCCCGACAGGGGCGATCGTTCGTGGAGACGAGCTGTGGCTGTACTACGGAGCGGCCGACACGTACGTGTGCCTCGCCACGGCTAAGCTGGCAGACATCATTGCTATTCTTTCTTGAGGCCGGTTCGACGGTCAATTGCCGGCGGCGGGCGGCGGCGCGGTGGAGAGCTTGAGGCCCTCGGGCATGCCGCGCCCGTCGGGAGCGATGACCTGGCACATGAAGCGCCACTCCCCGACGCCCTCCCAGTCGTAGACGAGCAGTTCGCTCCAGCCGGCCGGCAGCGTCACCGTCGCGGCGCCTCGTCCCGGATTGAAACCCCCGAAGCCGCTCTGCTCGATGACCCGCTTTCCGTTGAGCCAGACGGTCCCGCCGTCGTCGGCGGTGAAGGCGATGCGAGCCTCGCGCGGCTGCGGCGCGTGGAGCCAGCAGACGGCGTAGGCGCCCGTGCCGCTCTGGTCGCCGTAGATGGCGTCGAGATCGACGGAGTTCGTCTCGCTCGTGTGGCGGCGCCAGCGATACGTCTGCTCCCCCAGGCAGTAGGCCTTCGCGAGGTCCACGCCGTCGCGTTCGATGCGGATTTCGTCCTTGCCGCGGCTCCGCGGCAGTGGGCCCAGCACCTGCCAGTCGCGCACGAAAGTCCGCCGGGCATACAGGATGTCGGCCCGCAGCTTGGTTGCCCGGTCGGCCGGCACGCGCGACAGCCCAAGCAGCTCCTCCCCCGCCGCCGCCGCCGCACCGGGCCGCCCGGCAGCCTCGCAGGCCGCGGCGAGCATCCCAAGCATCTCGCCGACGTGCGCCGAGGCTGGGTCCAGCTTCAGGTACCAGCGGGCCAGATCGGCGATCCGCGCGGGGTCGGCCGCCGCGCCTTCCAGGGCCACCAGCGCCGTGAAGCCCGCCCAGTCACCCCGCTCACGGGCGATGGCCTCCCGCAGCGCCCGGGCAAGGGCGGCCGTGTCGGGCCGCGGCGCCGCCGGCTGCGTCGTCGGCTCCTCCGGCCTCGGGTAGCGGTCCATCACCCAGCGGGCCAGCTCGGTGAGATACGGCCGCCGCGGGTTGGCGGCGAGGTACCAGTCGATGACGGCCCCGAAGCGCTTTGGGTCTTCGCCGGCATGCTCCAGGTCCAGGAGGCGGGTGAAGAACTCCCAGCCGGTCTCCGAGCCGGCCGCCTGCGCCACGACCTTGCGCAGGTCCTCCCGCAGCGTGGCAACATCGCTCACGCCGCGCGCGGGCTCCCCCGGGACGTGGGCCGTCACCGGCCGGGCCAGCGAGATCGTGTACTCGCCCCAGTAGTCGCCGAACTGAACGCTGGGCGTGGTCCGATGGGCCCGGCGGCCGCTTTTGACGGGCTGCTCGACCCAGCGATACCCGCCGGAGACCTCCCCGGGGAAGTCGTCGTCGATGATGACGGTCTCGCTGCCGTCGCGGACGATGGCGGTGCGGTCGAAGACGGCCTCCTGCCCGCCCCAGCAGGCGAAGCGGATGCCGCAGATGGGGCGGTTCTGCATGTCCAGGGCGATCAGCGGGACGCGAAGCTCCAGCCATTGGTTGCGCGTGCGGACCTCCTCGCCGGCGGGCCACTGCCCGGGCAAGCCGTCGGGCACCGCGTCGCTGCTGTGGCGGGCGTCGCCGCTGCTGCCCCAGTAGGCGTGATGGCGCCAGCTCCCCTGCTCGTCCTGAAGCCACAGGTGAATCACCCGCGTCTCGCCGGTGAGGTACACCCACTGCGACAGATAGGCGCGGGTGAGGGCGAGATATTCCTCGAGTGTCGCGGCGGGCACGCCGGCGCGGCGGGCCGCCTCCAGCACGCGCGGGACGGGGTCGTCCAGGTCCGCCCGCAGGACCTGGTCCACCAGCGTGACCACGGCCAGCGCCCGCGAGGCATCGCCCGCGTGCCGCTTCAGCAGGCGGGTGGCCTCGGCGACGGTCGCCTCGATGCCGTCCGCGGCGTCGCGCAGACGCTCGTGCAAGTAGTCCCGCGACAGCGGCAGCCACGGATGCGCCTCCGCGAAGCTCGCACCCGCCTGCTCGGCGCGGCGGGTCATGGGCCTCAGGCGGAACAGCCGGTTCGCCACGCCGCCGGCGCCGTCCGCCTCGGCGTCGCGCCCCAGGCGGTAAACGGGCACGGCGCCGCGGTCGTCGCGCGTGTCATACACGGTGGCGGCCAGGCCGAGGAGGTCCCGCGTGGCGGGTCCGTGCGACAGGCCGTCGAGGGCGAACGCCGCCTCGTAGGTCGTTCGGGCGGTGGCCGGATCGTAGCGGACGGCGCCCTGGAGGTCCTTGATGTCCGTGGCGCCACGGTCGCGCCGGCGCTGCTCCAGGTGCACCGAGCCGTCCGTGGCCACCCCGAGACGAAGCCGCCGCTGCCCGCGGTTGGTCGTCAGGGCGAGGTCGAGGAAGTCTCCCTCGGCGAGAAGCCCGCGGCCGCGCAGGGCCCGGCCGCCGTTGTCGTCACGGACGGACACGGCGACGTAAAGCCGCCGCCCGTCGTGGGCCAGATAGAGCCGCCCCTCCCCGCCGTCCAGGGCGGTCATCGGCACGGCGTCGCGCGGGTCCCAGTCGTCCGGCGAGCCGTCCACGGTGATGGCGTCCTCGGTGCGGTGGACGAAGCGCACCTGGCCGGTGGCCGAGGCGCTGCCGGCGCTGGCCCGGCCGTAGGCGTGGACGCCGTCGTCGCCGGCCACCAGCAGCCGGCCCCCGGCCCACACGATCCGCGGCGCGTCCAGTTCGGGCGGGGGCTTCTCGTTCCTCTTCGGTCGCTCGTCGAAGGCGTACCGGGCGCCGAGCATCTGCGACCGCACCATCTTGCCCGTCGCGGCGTCGCGGATCTCCAGCCGCAGCACGTCTCCGCCCGTGAAGCGGTCCAGGTGGGTGAGCACGAGCAGGCGGCCGCCGCGCGATGCGATGTCGAGCACCTCGGCCCGTCGGCTGCGCGGATGCGGAATGGGCTCGACGAACAGCTTCCCGCCCGTGCGGAGGTCGAGCGCCGCCAGCTCGCTGACGATGAGGTTGCGCCGGGCGCCCGGCCTCTCCTGCCGGGTGTACCAGGTGTCGCCGACGATCCAGCCGGGCGTGCCCGAGGAGGTGAACACGTCCGGATCGTCGCGGCTGTAGACGCACCAAAACGCCTCGCGCTTCCAGGGGGGGCCTTCCATCCGGATGACGATGTACGGCCCCGACGCCTGTGCCGCGACGGACTGGTGGGCGTACTGCGTCCGGTAGCGATCCTTGCCGGTCGGCAGCGCGTGCTTCGTGGCGAACGGCTGGCCCTTGCCGGAAAGAGGCAGCAGGTGGGGGCGGCGCTGCTCGTCGATCACGACCAGCTCGCCCCCCGCGATGAACGCGTCCAGTTGCTGCGTGTCCTGCGTTCCGAGGACCGGTCGGGCATCGATGATCACCCCGTCGGACAGCCGGCACGTCGCCAGGGCGAAGCGATTGCGATTGCGGAGCTTCGAGTACAGCAGCAGGTGCAGCCGGTCGCCGTCCCACCCGGCGCCGCGCAGCAGGGCGCGGTCCAGCCAACCAAACCGCCCGCCGATCCGCCGGTGCCACAGCAGCCGCCCCGATTCCGCGCTCACCACGGCCACGTGCCCCGCCTCGTAGGGCCATTTGTCATCCCCGTGCGTCAGAGCCACCAGGTGCCCCCCGAGAACTTCCGCCCGGTCGCAACGGGCGGGCAGGTCGGTGTTCCACAGGCAGCGCCCGGTTTCGCCGTCCCAGGCCGCCGCGGAAACGGACGTGACGCCCAGCAGCATCCGCCCGTGCCACTGAAGCGCCAGCAGCGTTGCCGGAGCGGAGCGGCGCCAGAGCACCTTGCCCGCCCCGGCGGGATCGAGGCACTCGATCATGCCGGCCGAGACGATGTAGAGTCGCCCCTCAAACCCGGTGCCCTCCGGCGCGGTGAGGAGGCGGGCGTCCGGGCGGTCCAGCTCCCATGCCTTGGCGACGGGCAGGTCGAAGGGCCCGGCCGCGTCAGCCTGCTGCCCCACCGGGTGGACCGGCCCCGGCGCCTCGGGCGAGTCGCCCAGCGTCACCAGAGCGCCGTCGAGAATCGCGAACGCCGTCGGCCGCTTCTGAGGCCAGCCGGCTTGCCCCAGCACGATCCCCGACGATCGCGACAGCCGCACCAGCCCCGCCCGCGTGCCGACGGTGACGGAGTCCTCGTCGGCCCGCGGCGGCGCGATAACCGCCGTCGGAAGCTCCTGTGCCCAGGCGGTCTTCCCGGAGGCCAGGTCGAGCATGGCGACGCGTGAACCGCCGGCGACGGTCACTTGCCCGCCGGCGGCTTCGGCGGCGTACTCGGAGGGGGCGAACGGGGCATCCCAGACCGGCTCGCCGGTGCGGCGTTGGAGGGCGAAGGCGCCGGCGGCGTCGCGCGGGAGGACGATGACGGCGGCATCGGTGAGGATAGGGGGTGGCCCGGCGCGGGCGGCGAGCGCGGTGGCGCCCACCCACTCGGGCACGCGGGGGTAGGTCCGCATCCACTCGACGACGCCGTCGCGGGCGTCGCAGCGGGCGACGAACCCGGCGGCGGTCTGGCAGTAGACCTCGCCGTCACGGACCGTCACCGAGGCGCCGTAGTGCGTCAGGTCGACCCGCCTCTGCCGCTCGTTGCGCCCCCCGAACAGCCCCAGCACCTGCCCCGCCAGCTCGCGGTGCCAGAGCAGCTCGCCGCTGGAGGCCCGCACGCAGACGGCGTACACGGGCGTGGCGAACAGCCGGTCTCCCTGCACCGCCAGGGCGTACATCCGCCCGTCCGCGAAGGCCGGGTCGCTGATGAACTCCACGTTCCGCAGCCGCGGCTCGTCCTCCGTCGTCCAGCGCAGCTCGCCCGTGTCGCGGTCCCACGCCGCGATGGCCGTGGCGTAGGCGCCGCGCGGGTCCAGCCCCCAACGGCAGTACACCCGCCCGTCGCCGACAACCGGACGGACCCACCCCGGCACCAGCCAGGGGTCCTCGGTGCCCCCGCCCGATGCCGCGGCGGCCGTGCGTCGCCACAGCGGCTCCGGCCTCGACGGCGAGTATCGCGCCACGAAGGTCGCGGCGGCGGCGAGGATGGTGCCGTTGACGGAGTTGAGCGTGACGGGCGCGGCGGGCAGGACGGCCGGCAGGTGCCGCAGTTGGGCTGACGTCCAGCCCGCCTCGGCGGGCGGCTGGAACTCCATGCCCGGCGCGACGGGGGCGCAGGGCACCGGTTCCGCGGGGCGCGTGCGGCTGGCCAGCAGGGCGCGGAGCTCCGCGCCCTTCACCTGGCGGCCCATCCACGGATAGGCGTCGTCGTCTTGCAGTTCATCGAGGGCGGCGCGGCGGCGGGCCTCGCCCGGCAGTTGCGCCAGAGCCAAGCACACGCCCACCTGCGCCCAGCGACGCCGCGCGGCATCGTCGCTGCGGGCGTACACGTCGCGGAACATCCGCAGAGCAAGCCCCGGCGCGCCCTCGCGGAGCAGCGTCTCGCCGGCCGACAGCAGCGCATCGTGGGTCTCCCCGGCCCAAGGGAACTGCCGCAGCGCCCGGACGGCCTGCTCCGCCGAGCCGCCCCCGGCGGCGAGCAGCGCGCGGGCGCCCGGGCCTCCCGTGAGCGCGAGCTGCCGCTTTAGCGGGCCCGCCGCCGCGACCGCCTCGTCCACGACGTGCCAGACGGAGCGGTACCGGTTCGGCCCGACGCCCATCACCGCGTTGGCCTCGGCCGCGTCGGCAAGCAGGCTTCGGACCGTCTCCGCGTCCGGCTGTTGCCCCAGCGACAGCAGTCGCATCTCCAGCGACGTGCCGCCCGCCAGCACGGCGTCGCCCCCACCGGCGGCGCCGGCGGCGCGGTCGATAAGCCGCTGGAGGTCGCGGATTCCGCTGGCGCGGGGGGACTCGACCCGCTGCCAGGTCTCGGCGGCCTCCCGCGGCCGCCCGGCACGATAGTACAGCAGGCCCAGGTGGGCGACGACGTATGGGTCGTCCTCGCCCAGATGGTCGCGGAGCCGCTGCCAGTCCCGCCACGCCGCGTGCAGCCGGCCGTCCTCGATCCGCGCCGCCAGCCGGCGCTTCAGGGCGTCCACCACGACCGGGTGGCTCGTCGGCAGCGCCCCCGCCGACTCCAGCGCCGCCAGTTGCGCCGTGGCGTACTCCAGCCAGGCGCCGGGCTGCTCGTCGCCCGGTTCGCGGGCGATCCGGGCGAGCAGATCGACGGCGTCTTCGATGCGGCCGGGGAATTCCTCGATGAGCTTGCGGCGGTAGCAGTTCGCGCGGAAGGGGTCGGACAGGGCCGCGAACCGCTCGATGAGCATCTCGTAGGCGGCGCGTCGCTGCGGCCCGGCCGGCTGGAACCGCTCGACCATCGCGCGGAGCAGGACGACTTCGCGCAGGCGGAGGCGGCGCTGGCGGGTGGGCTCGTCGGCCTCCGCCTTGGCGAGCCCCTCCGCCCAGCGGGCGGTGTTCGACTGCCAGGTGGCCTCCCAGGATCCCGCCCAGGTGATGTCGGGCTCGGCGTCGCTGGGATGGCTCGTGTCCGGCGCCCGATACGCGGGCAGCGCGAAGGCCACGCCGCCCCCCGCCCACAGCACCAGGATGCACGACAGTCGCCTGATCATCCTGTCTTACGGCGCCGCCGCAGGCGCCGGGCCGCCCGCCGCACCGGCGGAGCCGATGCACGCGCGGGCGCACGGCCTGCCCGCACGCGTGAAACACCGCCGTCGGCCGAACGCGCCGCCGGAACTGCACGCGGCGCCGCGCCGGGCGGTTGTCGCCGGCCGGGGCGACCGCTACAATGGGCCGGCCTCTACAGGAAAGGACGACCCGTGGCCGAGGCGAAACCCATCATCACGTACGACGACTTTTCGAAGCTGGACCTTCGGGTGGCGACGGTGCTGGAGGTCCGTGAGCACCCGAACGCGGACAAGCTGCTGATCCTGCAAATCGACCTCGGCGGCGAGCGGCGGCAGATCGTCGCGGGGCTGAGGGGCTTCTACACGCCCGAGGCCCTCACGGGCAAGCAGATCGTCATCGTCGCGAACCTCGCGCCGCGGAAGATGCGCGGCGAGGAGTCGAACGGCATGCTGCTTGCCGCCACCGTCGGCTCGCGCGAGGCCCTCGATGACGTCATCGTCCTGAGGCCCGACCGCGACGCCCCCGCCGGCGCCCAGGTGTCGTAGCCCGGGCCGCGGCGCCCTCACCGCCGGGCCGCGAGCGACCGGCAGATCAGGTCGGCCGTCGCGTCTGACGCCCGGCGCGTCATCGCGCTTCGGAGCGGGTCCAGCAGCTCGATGAGCGTCTTGCGGGCCTCGAAGAGATACCCGAGGTCCTCCATCACGTCCATGACCAGGTGGATGAGGACGCGCTTGCTTCCGTGCCAGGGCATGAGCTCGGGCACGGCCCGGCGCCCGGCGAGGATGTTGACCAGCGAGAAGTGCGGCGTGCGGACGACCCACCGCCCGAGGAGGCGGTAGAGCGCCCGCAGCAGGCTGCCGGTGCGGTAGAACACGACCATGGGCACGCCGAAGTAGGCGACCTCCATGGTGACGGTGCCGCTGACGGCGATGGCGACGTGGGAGTCGGCGAGGACCTCTCGGGTGCGGCCGACGACGATGTCGAGGTCGGCGTCGCGCGTGGCGCGGCGGATGGCGTCGGCAGCGGCGGCCGTGCCCACGGTGAACGTGCACCGCGCCTTCGGCCAGCGCCGCATGATCGCCCTCGCCGCCGCCAGCAGGCCCGGCGCGTGGTTTCGGATTTCGTGGAGCCGGCTCCCGGGGAGCATCGCGACCCGCCAGGTGCCCTCGCTCCACGCCTCGGCGAGGTCGGGCAGCTTGCGCGGGCGCGGGGGGAGCGTCTCGAACAGCGGGTGCCCCACGTACGTGGCGTTGACGCCCCGGTCGCGCAGGTACCGCTGCTCGAACGGCAGGATGCACGCCACGTGGTCCGTCAGGCGGGCGAGCTTCCGCACTCGCCACGGCGCCCACGCCCACACCTGCGGGGCGATGTAATACACCACCAGCGACCCCACCGACCGCGCCGCCGACGCCAGGTGCCAGTTCAGCGCGGGCGAGTCCACCGGAATGTGCACGTCCGGGCGGATGTCCCGGATGTGCTGCTGGAGCCGCCTCACCGTCCTGACGTAGTACGCCAGCCGAAGCAGCGGGCCCCCCAGCATCGTCGCGTGGCTCGCCAGGTCCGCCAGCACCTCGCAGCCCGCCTCCGACATCCGCTCCCCCGCCACCCCCACGAACCGCGCCCGCGGCAGCCGGCGGCGCAGCGCCTCGATGAGCCGGGCGGCGTGCTCGTCGCCGCTGGCTTCGGCGGCCGACAGGAAGATGGTTACTGGTCGGTCGAGCATGGCTGTTGAGCAGCCCGCGCGAGCTACTCCGCCGCCTTGGCCACGCCGATGGCCGAGGCGATGGCGTGCGTGTCGATGTGGCTGATCGAGACGACGATGGCCGCGAGCCCCTGGCGCTCGGACAACTCGCGACAGCAGCCGGACAGATGCACCCGAGGCTGCCCGGAAGGCTCGTTGAGGATCTCCACGTCCGTCCAGTTGATGCCGCCCCGCCAGCCCGTGCCGAGGACCTTCAGGACCGCCTCCTTGGCGGCGAAGCGCCCGGCGAGGTGCTCCGTCTCGCGTTTCCGCCCGAGGCAGTAGTCGAGCTCGGCCGGCGTGTAGACCCGCTCCAGGAAGCGCCGCCCGTGGCGCTCGATGGCCTCTCGCAGCCGCCGGCACTCCACCATGTCAACGCCGTGTGCGATCACCTGCATGGCACCGATATGGTAACAGAGAGCTTCAAGTTCTTCGATAGCCGTACCGATGAGTGATGAGGCGGCCGGTGAGCGCGCGGCGCTCGCCGTGTCGGCCGACCGGGCGGGGCGAGGACCACGCCGTGGCCCCAACAGAGACGCTCCAGGACGCCGAGACCCACCTCGAGAAGCTCAGCCGCCTTCAGGCGGAGGTGGAGGCCCTCCGCCAGCAGCTTCGGCACGCGCAGCGTCTGGCCGCGGTGGGCACGATGACCGCCATGGTCGCCCACGAATTCAACAATATTCTGACGCCGATCATCAACTACGCCCGGCTCGCGCGCAAGAACCCCCGGCTGCTGGACAAGGCCGTCGACCGCGCCGCCACCGGCGGGCAGCGGGCCAGCGACATCTGCCGGGCGCTTCTGGGCATCACGGGCGAAGGCGCCCCCGAGCCGGAGCCCCTGCCGATGGGGGGAATCGTCCGGGACGTTCTGTCGGCGATGGCGCGCGACCCGCGGAAGGACGGCATCGACCTCCTCATCAGCGTGCCGGAGGACCTCGTCGTGACCGGGCGGCGGGTCGAGTTGCACCAGATCCTCGTGAACCTGCTGATCAACGCGCGCGAGGCGGTGCTGGGCGGCACCGGACCGCGGCGCATCGAGATCGCCGCCGAGCGGCGCGGCGGCTTCGTGCATCTGGCGGTCCGCGACACCGGCGTGGGCATCCCGCCGGAGAACCTGCCCCGAATCTTCGAGCCGTTCTTCACCACCCGGCGCGAAGGCGCCGACGATTCGCCCTGCGGTCACGGGCTCGGCCTCGCCGTCTGCAAGCGAATCGTCGAGCGCCACGGTGGACGGAT
>CAZMDT010000087.1:0-10580 GCA_964564965.1 uncultured Planctomycetaceae bacterium
GCCAGTCCCCGTTTCCCCGCCTCTTGTGGGGGCAGGCCCCGCTCCGGCGGCCGAAGAAAACCTTCAGAATCCTGAAACAAATCGTTGACTTCGGGCGTGAGCTATGTTATGTAGACAACAGCTACAACGGCGCAGGTCGAAGGTCGAAGGGCGAAGGGCGGAACACGGAGAGCCGGCGGACGATGAACGGGCGAACCGATCAACCGATGGACCGATGGATCGATGAACCGATCAACTGACCAACGGACGTGGCGATGGACGGATAGGCGGCCGGCAATTGCCCCGGCGGGCCGGCCGGGAGGGCGCTTTCGAGGGGTGGCCGGCCTGTACGCGGCGACGCCAAATCCTGATCCTTCAATCTCATATTTAAGATTGACAAACACAAAAACGCGCTCCGCGTGCGCGCCGGAATCGGTAAGCGCCTTTGGCGAAGGGCCTTGCGCCGAAACGAGCGCGCAAAAACGCGCAAGAACGCGCAAGAATGCGCAAGAACGCGCAAGAATGCGCAAGGGCGCGCAAGAATGCGCAAGAACGCGCAAGAACGCGCAAGAAATCGGCAGGCGAAGGGCCCGACGGGCGATCGTCAGCAGCCGGGGAATCCGCCACGCGAAATGGGCACTCCCGGCGCCCCAGGCTCACGGCTGGTCATCTCAACGTCCAGGGCGCCGGTCGTTTCCGCTCGCTTGCGCTCGCCGGCAGCGGCCTCGGCGCGGGGGGATTTGCGCTTGTGGCGCGGCGGTCAGGGCCTATACTAATGCGTTTTCCCGACGGGGCTGGTGTCTCCGGGGCCGGGCGCCGGCTCGCCCGGCGGGCCTCGCGGGCCTCCGCCGCTGCTTCCTTATTGGAGACGATTGATGCCGGCGTCACAACCGCAGGACATCCGCAACCTCGTGCTGCTCGGCCACGGCGGGGCGGGCAAGACCACCCTCGCCGACGCCATGCTGCACGCCGCGAAGGTCACCGGCCGGCTGGGGTCCGTCGATGACGGCACGAGCCACATGGACTACACGGACATCGAGCGGGAGCGGAAGCACTCGGTGGAGCCGGCGCTGGCACACCTGGAGCACGCCGGCAAGACCGTCAACCTGCTGGACGCCCCGGGTTACCCGGACTTCATCGGCGGGGCGATCTGCGCGCTGGCGGGGGCGGACGCGGCGGCGGTGGTGGTCAGCGCCACGGCGGGCATCGAGGTGAACACCCGCCGGCTGTTCAAGGCGGCCCGGGCGGCCGGGCTGGCCGTCGCCGTCGTGGTCAACAAGATCGACGGGGAGAACGTGGACCTGGAGCGGCTGCTGGGCGCGATCACGGAGACGTTCGGGGCGGCGTGCCGGGCGATGAACCTGCCGACCGGCGGCGGCAAGGGCGTGATCGACTGCTTCACGAACGAGTCGGGCGCGGCGGACTTCGCCGACGTGGGCGAGGCGCACACGCAGCTCGTGGAGAACATCATCGAATCGGACGAGGCGCTGATGGAGGCCTACCTGGGTGGCGAGGAGGTGCCGGCGGACAAGCTGTCGGCGGCGTTCGCCCGGGCGATGATCGAGGGCGCCGTCATCCCGGTGTTCTTCACGGCGGCGCGGGCGGAGATCGGCGTGGCGGAGTTCATGGACGCCGCGGCGAGGTACTTCCCCTCCCCCGCGGACGTTCCCGGCGCGCCGGTTCGCGCCGGCGAGGGCGGCGACGCCGAGGCCGTGCCGATCGCCTGCGACGCCGGCGCGAGCTTCGTCGCCCAGGCCTTCAAGATCACCTCCGACCCCTTCGTGGGAAAGCTCGCCTGGATCCGCGTGCTCCAGGGCACGGTCACGCCCGAGACGGTCTACGCCCTGCGCGACGAGCGGAAGACCACCAAGATCGGTCATCCGCTGAAGGTCCAGGGCAAGGAGACCCACGAGGTCAAACAGGCCGTCGCGGGGGACATCATCGCCCTGGCCAAAGTGGAGGAGATCTCCGCCGGCGACGTGCTGCACAGCGAGGCGCAGCCGATGTTCCGGTCGGTGCCGAAGGCGCCCACGCCGATGTACTCGCTGGCCGTGTCGCCCAAGAGCCGCGGCGACGAGCAGAAGATCTCCGGCGCCCTCCAGAAGCTCACCGAGGAGGACCCCACCTTCCGCTACCAGCGCGACAGTCAGACCAACGAGACCGTCGTCAGCGGCATCGGCGACCTCCACCTCCGCATCATGCTTGCCAACATGAAGCAGCGCTTCGACCTCGAGGTCGACACCAAGCCGCCCAAGATCCCCTACCGCGAGACCATCACCGCCAAGGCCGACGGACACTACCGCCATAAGAAGCAGACCGGCGGCGCCGGGCAGTTCGGCGAGGTCTACCTCCGCGTGGAGCCGCTCGAGCGGGGCTGGTCCGAAGCGAACGGCCAGGGCGTCCAGATGGAGAGCGAGCTGTTCGGCGAGTCCATCCCCCGCCAGTTCCTGCCCGCCATCGAGAAAGGCATCGACGACGTCGCACGCGTCGGCGCCATCGCCGGCTACCCCATGCAGGACGTGTTCGTGGCGATCACGGACGGCAAGCACCACCCGGTCGACTCGAAGGAGGTGGCGTTCCGGACGGCCGGCAAGTACGCCTTCATGGATGCCGTGCAGAAGGCGAAGCCGGCGATCCTCGAGCCGATCGTGGAGATGGAGATCACGGTGCCGGCGAACCACATGGGCGACATCGCCAGCGACCTGTCGAGCCGGCGGGGGCGGATCCTCGGGCAGGAGATGCTGCCGGGCAACATCTGCAACATCAAGGCGCAGGCCCCACTGGCCGAGGTGATGCAGTACAATAGCCAGTTGCGCAGCGTCACGGGGGGACAGGGCAGCTACGCGATGGAGTTGAGCCACTACGAGCCCGTGCCGGGCAACGTTCAGCAGCAGATTATCGCGGCCGCCCAGAAGGCGAAGGAAGAAGACAAGTAGCCCCCGGGGCCAGGCCCGGGACCGGGAGTCAGCGACATGCCACGGAAGTGCCCACTGACAGGCAAGACGACGCGTGCGGGGCGGAGCTACGCCCGCCGCGGCAAGGCGAAGTACCTCGGCGGCGTCGGCATCAAGACCACCGGCAAGACCAAGCGCAAGTTTCGCGCGAACATGCAGCGCGTCCGGGCCGTCATCGACGGCAAGGTCGTCCGCATCAACGTCGCCGCCAAGGCGATCCGCAACGGCCTGATCGTCAAGCCGCCCAAGCGCGACTACACGCCGCCCGAAGACGCCGAGGTCTGAGCCCGCACCCGCACCCGCACCACGCCCCTCCCCCTTTGCGCGCGCCGCGCGTTCGCGCGGGGGCCGCCGCGGGAATGGCAATTCCCGGGCGGTCCGCTATGATGCTGCCCAGCCCGGAGCCCTCACCGCGTGCCGCGCTACGACGAACAGACCGTCCGCCTCATCCACCAGGGGCGAGTGAAGTTCATCGCCATGGTGGTCACGTACTGCCTGGGGGTGTTCAACGACAGCTTCTTCCGCGAGTCGGCGATGCTGATGGCCGAGGAGCGCGGGCTGAGCTGGCTCCAGGGCCTGCTCATGTCGATCTTCGCCCTGCCGTACATTCTCTGCGCCGCCTACGCCGGCTGGCTCGCCGACCGCTTCGCCAAGCGCCACGTCATCATCGGCGCCAAGCTGCTCGAGCTGGCCGCCATGCTCGTCGGGGCCGTCGGCATCCTGCTGATGAGCTGGCCCGCCATCGTCGCCATGGTCTTTCTCATGGGCCTCCAGTCGTGCATCTTCAGCCCGTCGCTGAACGGCTCGATCCCGGAGCTTTACCCGGGCCTCTACGTCACCGCCGCCAACGCCAAGGTGAAGATGGTCGTGACGGCGACGATCCTGCTGGGCGTGGCGGCCTCCGGGCCCGTGCTGCACTGGCAGACGCCGGCGGTGTGGGGCATTCCGCTGGGGCAGGTGCTGGTGGCCGTCGTGGTGGTGGGTGTTTCGGCGCTGGGCGTTTTCAGCAGCTTCGGCGTGCCGCGGCGCCCCGCCGCCGACCCCCGGCGACGGTTCCCGTGGCGCGGGCCCATCGACACCGTCCGCGACCTGTGGGAGATCTGCAAGGACCACCTGCTGGGAGTGATCATCGCGGCCGACGTGTTCGTCTGGTTCGTGGGGGCGGTGTTCGTGCCGATCATCAACAAGCTGGGGATCAGCCGGTTCGGCAGCAAGCGGGCGGCGAGCTTCCTGATCGCGGCGGAGATGGTGGGCGTGGCCATCGGCGGGCTGCTGGCGGCGAGGATTCTCCACGGGCCGCGATGGCACCGCGTGCTGGCCCCGGCGGCGTTGGCGATGGGCGTGCTGATGCTCGCGATGTCGGCGGCGGCGTGGCTGCCGGCGGGCGTCGAGCTGCCGGCGATGTTCGCCATCATCGGCCTGATCGGCGTCGCCGGCGGCGTCTTCATGATCCCCTGCGAGGCCTTCTTCCAGACGCGCCCCGTCCCCGAGCGCAAGGGCACGGTCATCGCCTCAGCCAACTGCGCCTCGTTCATCGGCGTGGTTTCCTCCGGCGCCGTCGCCGCCGCCCTCCTCGAGCTGCTCGCCCCCACCGACTGCTTCGCCGTCGTCGCCGTCCTGGCGTTCGCGATGGCCGCCTGGCTCGCCTGGGCCTTGCCCCGGGCCGCGCGGCGCGACGACAATAGCCGGGGCATTCCGCTGCCGACCGACGGCACGGACGGCTGAGCCATGCTCAACTTCCTGCTCCGCAACATGGTGAAGGGCCTGCTGTGGCTCCGGTACCGGATCCGCGTGGTCGGGCTGGAGGCCGTCGCCGCCAAGGGCACCGGGCGGATTCTCTTTTTGCCGAACCACCCGGCGCTCATCGACCCGATCATTCTCCTGACGTATCTGAACACCCCGTTCGCCGCCCGCGCGCTGGCCGTGGAGCACCAGGTGGACCGGTTCTTCATCCGTTGGCTCGCCCGGCGGATCGGGGTGCGCACGTTCCCGGACCCGGTGCGTCACGGCCCGGCCGCCCGCACCCACGTGGAGGCCGCCGTCGCCGCCTGCATCGACGACCTCCGCGCGGGGCACAACCTTGTGCTGTACCCCTCGGGGCACCTGTACCGCAGCCGCCGGGAGGACCTGCGCGGCAACACCGCCCTCGAGCAGATCCTTCGTGACGTGCCAACGGTGCGCGTCGTGCTCATCCGGACGCGCGGGCTGTGGGGCAGCCGCTTCAGTTGGGCGAGCGGCCGGCCTCCCAGCGTCGGGCGGACGCTGAGGAAGGGGCTCGCCGCCATTGGCCTTGGTGGCATCGTCTTCGTGCCGCGGCGGCGCGTCACCGTCGAGCTGTGGGAACCGGCCGACCTGCCCCGCGACGCCGCCCGCGAGGACCTCAACCGGTACGTCGAGGACTGGTACAACGCCGACGCCCCTCCGAATACCTACGTGCCCTACTACCTCTGGGAGGGCGGCGGGACGCGGCCGAGGCCGGAGCCGCCGCGCGTCCGCCCCGACGCCGACCCCTCGGCGGTGCCCGAATCGACACGCCGCGTCGCCGCCGACCATCTCCGTGAACTGACGGGGGCTGAGTCGTTCGCCGACGGCGACGACCTGGCGCGCGACCTCGGGCTGGACAGCCTCGCGCGGGCCGAACTGGTGGGCTGGCTGGAGGGCGAGTTCGGACTGCCGGCCACGAACGCCGATGCCATCCGCACCGTCGGCGACGTGATGCTGGCGGCCGCGGGGCAACTGCTCGACGCCGAGCCGAAGCTGCTCGATGCGGTTCCCGCGAAGTGGTTCCGCGGGCAGGTCCGCGGCCGGCGGCTGGGCCTCCCCGACGGTGAGACGATTCCCGAGGTGTTCCTGTCGCAGGCGCGTCGCCGTCCCGGCCGGCCGATCCTGGCGGACCAGCGAAGCGGCGTGAAGACCTACCGCGACGTGGTGCTCGGCGTGCTGGCGCTTCGGCCGGCGCTGGCGGAGATGCCGGGCGAGCGCCTGGGGATCATGCTGCCGGCGTCGGTGGCGGCGAGCGTGACGTACCTTGCGGCGCTGTTCGCCGGGAAGACGCCCGTGATGGTCAACTGGACCGTCGGGCAGCGCAACATCATCCACTCCCTGGAGGCCGCCGGCGTGGAGCGCGTCATCACGGCCGGGGCGCTCGTGGCCAGGCTCGCCGCGCAGGGGCTCGACCTCTCCGCCCTCGCCGGCCGCTTCGTCATGCTCGAACGCCTCGCGGGTGGGCTCTCGCGCCTGCACAAGCTGCGGGCCTTCGCGGCGAGCCGGCTGAGCTGGTCGTCGCTCGAGAACGTCCGCGTCTCGCCGACGGCGGCCATCCTGTTCACCAGCGGCTCCGAGTCGCTCCCCAAGGCCGTGCCTCTCACGCACGCCAACATCCTCACGAACCTGCGCGAAGTTCTGCACGTGGTCCGCGTGTACGCGGACGACAGCCTGGTGTGTCTGTTGCCGCCGTTCCATTCGTTCGGGCTGACGGCGAACGTCGTGGCGCCGCTGTGTGGGGGCGTCCGCGGCGTCTACCAGCCGGACCCGAACGATGCCCTCACGCTCGCGCAGCTCGTACAGCGCTACCGCTGCACGCTGGTCGCGGCGACGCCGACGTTCCTCGGGCGGATCATGCGGGCCTCGCGCCCGGGGCAGCTCGACACGCTCCGCATCGCCATTACCGGGGCCGAGAAGTGCCCCCAGCGCCTGTACGACGCCTTCGCCCGGCAGTGCCCCAACGCCACCGTGCTGGAAGGCTACGGCGTGACCGAATGCGCTCCGATCGTGTCCATCAACGACGAGCGCGACCCCCGCCCGCTGACCATCGGCAAGCTGCTGCCGTCCTACGAGCACGCCATCGTGGACGTCGAGGCGGGCCGGCGCGTCGCCACAGGCGAGCGCGGCATGCTGCTGGTCCGCGGGCCATGCGTGTTCGACGGCTACCTCGACTACGACGGCCCGTCGCCGTTCGTCGAACTCGACGGGCGGCAGTGGTATCGCACGGGCGACCTGGTCAGCGAGTCCGCCGACGGCGTGCTGACGTTCCGCGGGCGGCTCAAGCGGTTCGTCAAGCTCGGGGGCGAGATGATCTCCCTTCCGGCGATTGAGGCGGTCCTCCAGCCGCATTACGCCGAACCGGACGAGGAAGGCCCGACGATCGCCGTCGTCGCCGCCGGGCCGGAGGAGCAGCCGGAGCTGGTGCTGTTCACAACGCGTCCGGGCGACCGGGCCTCGGCAAACGGGCAGATTCGCGAGGCGGGCCTGTCGGCCCTGCACAACATCCGCCGGGTCGTCGAGGTGGACGAGCTGCCGCTTCTGGGAACGGGCAAGGTGGATTACCGCAAGCTGGAGGCGCGCCTGCGCGAGGGGGCCTGAGGCCCCCCGCCGCGCCGCGAACCGAAGGGACCGACACCAATGGACACCGCCGACCTGCCCCGTCATCAGCGCCCGACGAAGCTCGGGCGGTTCCTGTTCGGCGTGCCGTACTACCCCGAGCACTTCTCGGCCGCCGACCGCGAGCACGACGCCGAGCGAATGGCCGCCGCCGGCGTCAACGTCGTCCGCATGGGCGAGTTCGCCTGGGACCGCATGGAGCCGCGGCGCGGCGCGTTCGACTGGTCATTGTTCGATGAGACCCTCGCCCGCCTCGGCGCCGCCGACATCGACACCATCCTCTGCACCCCGACGGCCACGCCGCCGCGCTGGCTCACCCATGGCCACGACGACTGGCTCCGCGTCGACGCCGACGGGCGGCGAATGGAACACGGCAGCCGCCAGCACTGCTGCACCAACAACCCCCGGTTCCGCGCCGAGAGCCGCCGCATCACGCGGGCGATGGCCGAGCACTTCGCCGGCGTTCAGCACGTGATCGGCTGGCAGACGGACAATGAGATCTACTGCCACTTCAGCAAGTGCTACTGCCCGGCGTGCGTGTCGGCGTTCCGCCACTGGCTGCGAGGGCGCTACGGCGGCATCGAGGCGCTCAACGCCGCGTGGGGCGCCGCCTTCTGGGCGCAGAGCTACGGCGAGTTCGAGCAGATCCCCCTGCCCGACCACCACGGCCGGCCGACGCACGCCAACCCGACGCACGAACGCGACTACGACCTGTTCCTCAGCGATGCCGCCGCCGATTTCCAGCGCGAGCAGGTGCAGATCCTCCGCGCGGCCGACCGCCGCTGGTGGGTCACGCACAACGGGATGTTCGGGCCCATCGACTACTGGAGGTTCACCGAGGACCTGGACTTCCTGGGCGTGGACGTGTATCCGAGCTTCGGGGGCAGCGCCCCGGCCGACGCGCTGTGGGGCGCGTTCAAGAACGAGCAGTGCCGGGCCGTCAGCGGCGGGTACATCGTCCCGGAACAGCAGGGCGGGCCCGGGGCGCAGAAGCCGTTCATGCACCCCACGCCCCGCCCGGGGCAGATGCGTCTGTGGGCGTGGCAGTCGATCGCGCACGGTGCCGACGGCGTGCTGCACTTCCGCTGGCGGACGTGCCGCTTCGGCGCGGAGATGTACTGGTGCGGCATCCTCGACCACGACAACGTGCCGCGCCGGCGCTACGAGGAGTTCCGCCGCGAGGGCGCCGAGCTGAAGCGCCTCGGCCCGCGCATCGCCGGCACGGTGCTCGACGTCCGGGCGGCCGTCCTCCTCGAGCAGGAGCAGATCGAGGCACAGGGCGCGATCCACATGGGCCTGCCGTACACGCATCACCAGGCGCAGATCGCCTACGGCGAGCTGTGGCGGCGCCACCTGCCTTGCGGCTGCGTGAACACAGCCGACAGCTTCGCCGGGCTGAAGCTGCTCGTGCTGCCCTCGATGCCGCTGATGGACGAACCGTTGGCGGCGAAGCTTCGAGGGTTCGTGGCGGGCGGCGGGGTGCTGCTGGCAACGGCGCGCACGGCCACGCGCGACCGCAACAACCACGTGACCGCCGCCACGCCGCCCGGGCTGCTGGCGGACCTGTTCGGCGTGACGGTGGAGGAGTTCGGCCGGATCGAGCCGGGGGCGATGAGCTTCTCGCTGCCCGGCGGGGTGCGGCCGGCGGGCGAGGGCTATGAGATCCTCCGCCTGCGCGGGGCGCGGGCATCGGCGGCCTGGGCGGCCGTGGACGACGACGCCCCGCACGCCGCCGTCGGGGCACCGGCCATCGCGATCAACGGCGCCGGCAAGGGCGCGGCCGTGTACGCGGGCACGTTCCTGACGCCCGACAACGTCGGGACGATCATGGAGATCGCTTTGGCGCTGACGGACATCGCACCGCTGGCGGCCTGCGACGACCACGTGGAGGTCACGTGCCGGCACGGCGGCGCCGGCGCGGGCAGGCGGCTGGTGTTCGTGCTGAACCACTACCCGCAGCCGAAGGGCGTGAGGGGGCTGCCGGAGGGCACGGAACTGCTGACCGGCACGGCGTGCACGGGCGCGCTGGAGCTGGCGCCGTGGGAGGTGGCGGTCGTCGAGCCGGCCTGACCGGGCGGTCGCCCGGCGCGCCGCCGGCGCGCCGACGCGCGGCAAATTTTCAGAACTAAGCCCTCCCGTCAGGCGTTTAAAGATGTGAGAATGCCCGTTGTGCGGCCCGGCGGCGTGTTTGAGTTCGGGCCGTGTCTTGCCGAATTCATGTATACTTCTGAGGGTAAGACGGGCGCAGACGCCCCGGCGCACCGGGGTAGGCGGCCGAGGCTTGAAGGACGCTCCAGTTGCCCCGGCACGCCCGCGCTGCGTCCCAGGTAGCGAAACCATATTCTGACCCTGCGCGACTGAGGAAGGGCTGACTCCACGTCGCCCCACCGTGGCGCACGGCGGCTGCAACGATCCGCCATGGCTTCGATTCAGGTCATTCAGGGCCCCGACAAGGGCCGCAAGTTCGCCCTCCTCGACGGCGAGAACGTCATCGGTCGCCAGGGCCGCCCGGCCGTGCTGACGGACGAGACGTGCTCGCGCCGGCACGCGCGCCTGGGGAGGACGAACGGGCACTGGATGCTGAGCGACCTGGGCTCGGCGAACGGGACGTACCTGAACGGGGTCCGGCTGAAGGGCCCCTCGCCGGTGAACCGGGGCGACCAGATTCGCTGCGGCTCGACGCTCCTGGTGTTCCAGGGGGCGGACGGGGCGCCGCAGGCGGCGGTGGACATCGACGAGAACGGGCAGCTCGTGGACGCCGCCATCGTCGCCACGATGCCGAGCAGCGAGGACTCGGTCATCATCCCGACCCCGGAAGCCGGTGCCGAGGCCATCGGCAACCTGCGGATCCTCTACGACCTCATCGCGGAGGTCGGGTCGATCCTCAACATCGACCTGCTGCTGCGGCGGACGCTGACGAAGGTTTTCGAGATCGTCCGGGCGGACCGCGGATACATCATGCTCATCGACGAGGCGGGGCGGCTGGACCTCCGCGCGGCCCGCGTCTCCGGCGAGCCCGTCGCCAAGGACGTGCCCATCTCCCGGACGATCATCGACGAGGTCATCGCCAAGAAGGTCGGCGTGCTGTCCAGCAACGCGATGAGCGACAGGCGCTTCGCCTCCGGAAAGAGCGTCCACGACCTCGGCATCCGCTCCGCCCTCTGCGCCCCCATCCGCGGACGCGACCGCATCCTCGGCGTCATCCACCTCGATTGCAGCGTGTCCGAGCACACCTACTCCACCGAGCAGCTCCGCCTGCTGACGGCC
>CAZMDT010000088.1:0-1018 GCA_964564965.1 uncultured Planctomycetaceae bacterium
CGGCCCAGTCGCAGCTTTCCGTGCCGCCGGCGCCGGCGTGGATGGCGAAGTAGCTCCCCCCCGCGTCGTGCTCGCCGGACAGCAGCGTCCGCAGCTCCAGGCGCTCCAGGTCGGCGGCGATGGCGCGGACCTCTGCGGCGGCCTCCTCGAGCGTCTCGGCGCTGTCGGCCTCCACGGCCAGCTCGTGCAGCGCCTCGGCGTCCTCCATCCGTCGCTGAAGACGGGTCACCGGCGCCACAACTGACTTGAGCGATTTGAGTTGCGCGACGACCTTCCGCGCGGCGTCCTGGTTGTTCCAGAAGTCCGGCCGGGCCATCTGCTGCTCCAGCTCGGCCAGGCGGCGGCTCTTGCCGGCGACGTCAAAGAGAGTCCCGGATGGCAACGATCCGGGCGCTGAGGGACTCGATGGTGTCGGAGAGGTTCTCGGTATCGGGCATAGCCGGCTCCTTGAGGAGCCATGGTAGCAGGACGGCGGCCCGCGAACAAGGGCCTTGGCTGGCGGGTGAGCCGTAAGAAGAATCTGCCAAAGCTGGACGGATTATGCTTGCATTTGGGGGCGAATCGGAGTAGTATTTGTCACTTGGAGTAGAGTGGGATCGGGTGAAGCCTATCGCGGCCTGTGCAGTTGCGGGCGGCAAGGCTGACCCAAAACGGAGAAGAGAGGACCATGAGTAAAGGGTGGACCGCAGGAGCCGCGCGCCGGCTCACAGCCATATCATTCGTCGCTCTGTTGATCGTAGCGCAGTCGTCGCCGGCCTCGTCGATCTCCGACTACGCCATCTTCGGCAAGGTCGAGGTCAACCTCGGGCCGGACTGCAAGATCTTTGACGGCCTGATCGGCAGCGACGGTGCCATCTCCATCGGTAACGGCGCCACCGACGGGGTGGGCATCACCGGCGGCGGGACGGTGGGCATCGGCATCGGGACCATGAACAAGGTGAACGGCCCGGTGGTGGGCAGCGATGACACGTCGGTCGGCGGCGCGACGACGATCTACGGCAACGTCGACGTCATGGGC
>CAZMDT010000088.1:1028-10520 GCA_964564965.1 uncultured Planctomycetaceae bacterium
GGGCCGGACTGCAAGGTCTTTGACGGCCTGATCGGCAGCGACGGCGCCATCACGATCGGCAGTGGCGCCACCGACGGGCTGGGGATTACCGGCGGCGCCACGGTGGGCACAGGCACCACGAACAGGGTCAACGGCTCGATCGTGGCCAGTGACGACACGTCGGTCGGCGGCGCGACGACGATCTACGGCAACGTCGACGTCATGGGCGACTTCAGCACGGGCACGACGGTCAAGATCTTCGGCGACGTCACCGTCAGCGGGTCCGTGTCGTTCGGCGGCACCTCGAGGGTGCTGGCGACCGACCCGAACGGCGCGCCGACGGGCGGCAACGTCGCGGCCGGCGTGGACCTCACGCTGGGCACGAGCGGACTGATCGAGGGCAGCGCGAGCGTCGGCCCCGGCGCCACCAACGTCACGATGGGCGGCAGCTCGAAGATCCTCGGCACGCTGACGGTCCCCGGCGGCGGCCCGCCGAACCCGATCCTCAGCCTGCACGGGACCTCGAAAGTCCTGGGCGGCATCATCGCCGGGTCGGTGGTGCCCTCGCCCACGACGTACGACCCGCCGACGCTGCCGACCCCGGCGTCCGTCGGCGCCCTGACCAGCGGAGGCGATCTGAACATCGCCGCCAGCACAACCTATACGCTCGCCGGCGGGACGTACCTGTTCGACAGCATCAGCATAGCGCACGACGCCGTCCTCGAGGTGACCGGGGCGGTCAACGTCTACGTCCTCGGCGACGTGGTCGCGTATATCAGTTCGAAACTCCTGTTGAACGGCGTGGACCCGGCGGACGTGTGGTTCGAGACGTTCGGCAACTGGACATCGGGCGACCTGGTGGCCTGGCAGGGCGTGGTCTACGCCTCGAACCCCTCGGGCGATGCCGACAAGGGTAACATCACGTGGGGCAAGAACTCCCACTCCGTGGAAGCCTCGCTGTGGGCGGCCAACACGGTGAAGACGGGGAACCACGTGTACATCACGGCCTCGCCGCCGGCGCCGACGCCGACGACCATCATTCCCGAGCCGCTGACGATGGCGGCGGTGGGCCTGGGCGGCGGCGCGCTGCTCGGCTACCTGCGGCGCCGCCGGCGCCGCGCGTAGCGCCCCGCGTTTGACGGCAATCTCAACGGGCCGCCCGCTGTGGCGGCCCGTTTCTTTGCGCCGGCGTGCCCGGGGCAGAGAATGGCCCGCGACGTGGGGCCAGAATCGGGGGTCGCTGTGGTCGCGTATTCTGGGAGCCCCGCGCGCGGGCCAGGGTCGGGCACCGGATTCCCCGGCCGGTGGATTGTGCTCAGCCGCCGCCACCTCCTCCGCCGTCCGGAGCCGGCGGCATGTCGACGATGATGTTGACCGGCCCGTGGGCCTGGCTGCGGATTCTCATTTCGGCGCCGAACGCCCCGGCGGCGACGGTGCACCCCTGCCGCCGCAGTGCCGCCAGCAGCGCCTCGTACAACGGCTCGGCCGCGTCCTGCGGCGCGGCGGCGCTGAGCGCCGGCCGCCGGCCCTTCCGCGCGTCGGCCAGCAGCGTGAAGTTCGAAATCGCCAGGACGCCCCCCCGTGCGTCCTGGACGTTCCGGTTCAGCTTGCCCTCGGCGTCGGGGAAGATCCGCAGGTGCGCGATCTTCTCTGCCAGCCGGTCCGCATCGGCGGGCGTGTCGGTCTGTGCGACGCCGACGTAGACGAGCAGACCCTCGGCGATGCGGCCGAGGACGGTGTTGTCCACGTCGACCTCGGCCCAGGAGACGCGCTGGACGATGGCGCGCATGGCTACGGTGCTCCCCGCCCGTGTCGGCGGGCGGCGGCCGCCGCCATCTCGCCAACCCGCCGGCGAAGCGGCTTTGGCGCCACGACCTCCACCTGGTCGCCGTAGCCGAGGACCCACCACGTGATCTCCCCCAGCCCGTCCACGCGGACGTGAAACTCGATCGACCCGTCATCGTTCCACCGGACGCGCTGGCTGTCGTGCCAGCGGACCTCGGCGACGTTGCCGGCGACCTTCGGGGCGAAGTGCAGGTGGACGTCGTAGAGCCGGCCTTCGGGGATCATGCTCCAGGCCTGCCCGAAGGGCTCTTCGGCGTCCACGGGGTGATCGTCCGTGAACTGCCGCGGCGTGACCGTCAGCTTGCGAATCCGCCCCAGCTTGAAGGTGCGGACCTCGCGGTGCTTCACGGAGTAGGCGATCAGATACCACGCGCGCCCCTGGAACCGCAGCCGCAGCGGGTGAACGTTCGAGACGATCTGCTTCCGCTCCTGAAAGCTGATGTACACCAGCCGGCAGACGCGCCGCTCGACGATGGCGCGCCTCAGGTCGTCGAAGACGGCGTCGAGGCCCTCGTGGCCCGCCATCGCGCCGGGGGCGATGCTGAGCTTGTCGATGACGCTGCCGACGCTTTGGACGATGGGGCCGGGCAGGGCGTTCTCGAGCTTCAGCGCCGCGCGTCCGGCCTCGGCCAGCAGCGGCACGCGATCGGCGCCTCGCAGCCGGCCGGCCAGCACCAGCATCGCCAGCGTCTCCGTGAGCGTCAGGTTGACCGGCGGCAGGAAGAACCGCTCGCTGATGCGATACCCGCCCGACTCGTCGTCGAAGTGGTACGGGATGTGGGCCATCTCAAGCATGTTCAGATCACGAAACACGGTTCGCCGGCTGACCTCCAGCTCGTCGGCGAGCTGCCCGACGTTGCAGCTTCGCCGGCTCTGAAGGATCGTAATCAGCCGCAGCAGGCGGTAGATTCGGCTGATGCTCATCTGCATCACCTCCCGTCATAACAAGCCCGGGTGACAACCTAGTGTCACCGCTCAATTTTTTTTTCGTGGAATGCTCGCAGCCCGCTGCGGGCCAGGGAGGGCGGCAAACGGCCGCTTCCGGCGCGGCGGCGCGCCCGCGCGCGGGGGGTCTGCCGTGTCCCCCCGGTGCACGGGGCGCCGGCGGCGGCTGGCCCGCCGGCGGCCGGGAGCAAGCGCTACTCGGCCTTCGAGGCGTCCATCGTCGCGGGCATGGTCACCGGTTGCGTCGCCGGCTTCGTCGCGGCCGTCACGGGGGCGATCTGCTCCCTCACCTCCGGCACCAGCACCTCGAGCCGGTACTGCCTCAGCACCGTGCCTTTCGTCCTGGCCAGCTCGATCAGGGCGGTGTTGTAGGCCGTGACGGCCTGAAGACGCGACCGCTCCAGGTCCGACACCAGCCCCTGCGCCTGGAGGTAGAGCTGGAGCCGCTCGGGCGTCATCCGCTCGCCCAGCTCGCGCGAGATCGTCACCTCGAGCTTGTCGCGGTAGCCCCGGGCGGAGGCGATGGCCTTGTCGAACTCCTGAATCTGCACGTGCGTCGTGTTCACCTGACGGATCCGCTCCCGCAGCGCCTGGGCGACGGTATCGGCGACGTTCTGCATCGTGGCGATGGCCTTCATCCGCGACAGCCGCGCCCGCCGGACCTCCGCACGCCGGCCGCGGTTGCCCAGCGGATACTCCCCGGTGAGGGCCACGCTGTAGCCGACGAAGGAGCCGCCGAAGAAGTTCTCCCACGCCTGGTGATAGGCGCCCGCCAGCCCCTGAAGCGTCGTGGAGGCGGTCAGGTCCAGCCGCGGCAGCGCCTGGTTCCTCGCGACGCGGACGTTGATGGCCTCGGCCTCAATGGCCAGGCGCGCCTGTTCCAGCAGCGGGTTGTGCTGCAGGGCGGTGCGGAGCTGGTCCTCCACGTCGCGCATGACGTCGGCGTCGCCCATGGGGGTGGCGGGGATGATCTCGAAGTCGCTGAGAACGTTGGCCTCCGAATCGGCCAGCAGGCGGCCCAGGCGGTCGCGGGCGTCCAGCACCAGCTTGCGGGCCGCTTGGAGGTTCGCCCCGCGGCTCGCCACGGTGGCGTCGATCTGGTCCACGCTCAGCGGGGCGGTCAGCCCGCCCTCCTGCCGGGCCGCGACGATCTTCTGCATCCGGATCGTCTCGTCCAGCAGGCGGTGCTGGATCTCGTAGTCGCGGTGGGCCTGCGCCAGCGACAGGTAGGCCACGACCACCTGTGCCACCAGGTCCTCCACCTTCTGACGGAAGGCGGCCAGGGTGGTGCGGTGCGTGACCCGCGCCAGGTTCAGGCGGGCGAGGTTGAACGCGGGCCAGCCGTCGCGGAGCAGCGGCTGCGCGATCTCGAACGCCAGCAGCGGCTCATAGGTGACGGGCACCGCGCTGAGGGCGTTGGCCCAGGCGCGGGTGAGCGTCCAGCTCAGCGAGGCCTCCGCGCCGGTGGTGGTCTTCGTGCGAACCCCGAGCGACCACGCCTGCGCCTTCGACTGCCCCCCGCCGAAGATGCTCGCCGTCTGCTTGTCTTCCTTGTTGTACGTGAAGCTGCCGAACACCACCCAGTCGAACTCCGCCGCCGCCTGGATCATCTGCTCCCGCGAGATCGCCGGATCGAACGAGCTGATCCGCACCTCCGGGCTGTTGATCAGCATCAGCCGGATCGCGTCCTCCAGCGTCAGCCGGACCGCCGCCCGCTCCGTCCCGTCCGGCATCTTCACCCTCTCGACCTTCAGCTTCGGGGCCGCCGCGTTGCGCGCCGGCTGGAGGATTTCCCCCTCCCGGTCCCCGGTCCGCTCCCCCGGGCCGCGGACCGAGAGGTAGCGCTGGTATCGCGCGACCGCGGATGCGTCGATCGGGCCCGGGAAGACGCAGCCGGCACCGGCGGCGGCAAGCAGGATGAGCGCGAGCAGGAACGTGGCCGTCAGGGGCGTCTTCATGGCATGGCTCCTCGGAGTTGGCCGGATTATAGGCCGCGCGGCGCGCGAGTCAAAGCGCAAGGCATTGTGGAAGTTATCGGCGGGAGAAGCCGTTTGCATTCTCGGTATTCGGTTGGGGATAATGCACGGCCACGTGATCGTGAGGAAAGGACCCGGCATGGCCGTCATCGACAAGGTCTTCAAGGCGTATGACATTCGGGGCCTTTACGGGGAGGAGATCGACGAGGACCTGGCCTGGAAGGTCGGTCACGCGACGGCGCAGTTTCTGCGGAGCCTGCTGAGCGGATACGAGCGTGGGCAGGCCTCGAGCAACCGGCTGGTGGTGGGGCGGGACATGCGTCCGCACAGCGCGCCGCTGGCGAAGGCGATGATCGACGGCATCACCTCCAGCGGCGTGGGGTGTGTGGACCTCGGGCAGTGCGACACGCCGATGGTCTACTTCGCCATCAACCACCTCGGGGCGTGCGGCGGCATCCAGGTGACGGCCTCGCACAATCCCATCGAGTACAACGGGTTCAAGATCTCCGGCGCCAAGGCGCGCCCCGTCGGGCGCGACACCGGGCTCAAGGAGATCCAGCACATCGTCAGCACGCTGCGCCGGATGCCCGCCGCCGCCTCCGTGGCGCCCGCCCAGGCGGTGGACCTGTGGGGGGAATACCGCAAGCACGTGATGCGGTTCCTCCGGACGCCCCGCCGGTTGAAGGTCGCCGTCGACGCCTCCAACGGCATGGGCGGGCGGATGTTCCCCGCCGTCTTCGGGGAGGCCGACATCGAGATCATCCCGCTGAACTTCGAGTTCGGACACGGGTTCGTTCATCCGCCCAATCCGCTGGTGGAGGCCAACCTGTCTCAGGTAAAGGCCGCCGTCAAGAAGCACGGCGCGGACCTGGGCATCTGCACCGACGGCGACGCCGACCGCTGCATGTTTGTCGACGAGCACGGCGAAACGGTTCGATGCGACCTGATGACGGCGCTTCTGGCCAGGCACTTTTTGAAGGACGAGCCCGGCGGGATGGTCGTCTACGACCTCCGCAGCTCGCGCGTCGTGCCCGAGGAAATCCGCGCCGCCGGCGGCGTCCCGCGCCGAGAGCGCGTCGGGCACGTTTTCATGAAAAAGGCCATGACCGACGGACACGGCGTCTTCGGCGGAGAACTCAGCGGGCACTTCTACTTCCGCGATAATTACAACTGCGACTCGGGGGCGATCGCCTTCGCCACGGCGGTGACGGTGATCTCCTCGCAGCCGGCGCCGTTCAGCGAGCTGGTCCGCCCGTTGAAGCGCTACAGCCACAGCGGCGAGATCAACTTCGAGGTGGAGGACAAGTCGGCGAAGATGCAGGAGATCGCCGAGGCGTTCAGCGACGGGAAGATCGACTCGCTGGACGGGGTGTCGGTGCACTACGACCACTGGTGGTGCAACGTCCGCCCTTCGAACACGGAGCCGCTGCTGCGTCTGACCGTCGAGGCCGACGACGACAAGATGCTCCGCGAGAAGCTGAAGCAGTTGAAGGGCATCCTCGGCAAGCCAGTGGACCATTGACGACTGCCCGCCCCGAGCTAGTCGAGGGGCCGATTGGCGATTGGCGGTTCGATGCCGTGCCCGGTCGAGGCGTGCCGCGGCAACCGGCTATGGATTGCGGCATGGAGGCTGAACCTGGCCCGGCCATTCGCGCCCGGAGACCCCCGACGAACGGCCAACCAACGACCATCAACCCCGAATGCCGGAGACCCCTAATGGCCCACCTGCCGATGATCTGCCCCCTGATTGGCGTTTGTGCCTGCCTGCTGGCGGTGTCTTTCGCGGGCGCGGCCGAGCCAAAGCTCCCGCCGGATGAGGAATACGTGACCGTCAAGGACGGCCACCTCAGCCTGAAGGGCAAGCGCGTGCGATTCTGGGGGCACATCGGGCACTTCCCCAACCCGGACCTCAAGAACCGCACGGGCGAGCAGTGCCGCCGCGACCACGAGCTGATGGCCGAGCGGCTGGTGGACCTCGGCTTCAACCTGCACCGCCTCTGGCACCTCGGAACCGAAGGCAAGCACACCCGGGGCGACAACAGCCGCGAGGACCTCCAGGAGTACGGCTACTCCCTGCTCAAGAAGCACGGCATCAAGATCTGGTTCGCCGTCCTCGGCGGGCGCGGGCTGGTGGACACCGAGCAGGACGTGAACATCATCGACGACCCCGCCACCGCCGAGGAGTGGAAGCAGGCGATCGCCGCGATGGCGCACACGACCTGGCGATGGCAGGGCAAGCAGACGCCGGTGAAGAACATCGCGTACGTGTGGGACCCGCGGCTGCGGGCGCTGGCGCTGCGGAACATGGAGCGGGTCGCCAAGCACCGCAACCCGTACACGGGCCTGCGGTACTGCGACGATCCGGACATCGCCGTGTGGGAGTTGACGAACGAGGAATGGTGGATGCCCAAGATGGTGCAGGGGCAGTGGCTGAAGCTGCCGCGGCTCTTCCAGAGGCAGCTCATCGCGAAGTGGAACGCCTGGCTGGCGAAGAAATACAGAACCGACGCGGCGCTGAAGAAGGCGTGGCAGTTCCTGATGCCGGGCGAGGGCCTCAAGGACGCGACGGTCATGCTCGCCCCCACGGCCACGCCCGCCAGCCCCGCGCAGCTCAACGACCCGAACCCGCACGCGCAGCAGGCGCTGTCGGAGGGCGCCGAGGAGCTCGGGCGCGACCAGTTCACCCGCCAGCGCGCCAGCGACGTCATCGAGTTCTTCATGCAGATGCAGATCGAGTTCAAGGCCTCGGAGGCGAAGGCGCTGAAGAGCTGGGGCAAGAGCGCCCGGCTGGCGCCGCTGTGCTGGGACACGGGGACGGGCTGGCAGATTCAGTGCCAGTACCTCCACCAGCACGCCGACGCGGTGACGCACTGCACGTACGTCAACGGCAAGCACCACGACCCGGCGCACAAGCGGTTCCCCTTCAACAGCGCCCTGGAGGAGCTGCCGCGCATGTGCTGGAACCTGCCGTGGGTCGAGCACAACAAGGTCGCCGGCAAGCCGTTCTTCGTCTACGAGATCCAGATCAAGAACTCCACCAAGTACCGCACCGAGTTCCCCATGGAGGTGGCGGCCCTCGGCAGCCTCCAGGACTGGGACATCGTCAACTGGCATAGCTACGGGCCCGGGCCCGATTCCACCAAGCCCGACCCCCACACTCGCGCCCTCGAGGTCGGCCACTCGCTCGACCTGCACTACGGCGGCGACGAGGTCCAGCTCTCGGCCATGAAGGCCGCCGCCGAAGTGTTCAAGAACGGCCTCGTCAAGCCCGCGCCGAATCCGACGACGTTCGTCTACGGTCGGCGGATGCTCTACGACCCCGCCAGCATGGACTACTCGGGCAGCTATGGCGAGGTCGGCCGCGAGATGCTGCCCACCACCTACCGCTACGGCATGCGGATTCTCATCGACCCGGACCTGGACCGCCGCCCGGACGACCCGCTGTTCGAGCAGATGCGCCAATTCCGGTTCGGCAAGCCCAAGACGGACGCCGAACAGGCGGAGCAGCTTCGGCAGGTCCGCCAGGACTTCGCCAGAACCGGCTGCATGGTGATCGGCCCGAGCGACAAGCGCGGCATCTTCGAGCCGTGCCCCATCACGCCGACGAACCAGATCACCTACGACTGGCAGCGGGGTTTCCTGACGCTGGACGCTCCCGGCGCGGCCGTGTTCGCCGGCTTCTACGGGCAGCTTGCCGACCCCAAGGGGGGCGTGGCCTTCAAGGCCAGCGGGGTGGTGCTGAAGGACGTGGTCGTCAGGAACCCCGAGGGCATGCCGTACCCGGTGACGGAGGATGAGCGTTACATCGCCTTTGGCCTGGCGAGCGCAGATCCCGGCGCGCCGGGACTGGCGAAGTGCCGCGAGGCGGTGCTCTCGCTGGTGTCCACGAGCTTCAACACGGGCTTCCAGCTCAGCACGTCGGGCGAGCTGCGGGAGTTCCACGGCGCCCAGACGGCGAGGGGCAAGCGCGGCGGCCTGCCCGTGCTGGTGGCCCGGGTCGGGGCGACCGTCGTCTGCGAGGCCATCGACGGCATGACGTACACGCTGTATGACTTCGAGATGCAAGAGATCGGCGGCGGGACGGTCCGAGGCGGCGTGCTGAAGGTGCCTGCCGACAAGCCGATCTTCGTCATCCGACTGAATCGCTAGACGCCGCCGAACGAGGAGAGCCGGCCCATGAGGCACGTTCCGACAACCGAGCGCCGAACCGGACGATCAACGATGCTGACGGCATGCGTTCTGGCGGCGTGCCTGACGACTGCCGGCTGCCAGGCGGGGCAGGCGCCCGAAGCGGAGGCGTCCGCCAAGCCGCACGCCGAGCCGACGGCGAAGCCCGCGGCCGCGCGCCCGATGGCGCCGGCGCCCGGCGCGGAGAGCAAGCCGGAGCCGGCCGTCGAGCCGCAGCCCGAGCCTAAGGCCCCCCTGCCCGATGTCACGCTGGAGACCTATCTGCTCCAGGAGAAGCACTTCCCGCCCCCCGCGGGCGTGGAGAAGCCGTGGTGCGACCTCGGCGGCAACAGCGGCGCGATGGCCGTGCTGGACTTCAACCTGCCGCTGATGCAGCTGCTCGCGGTGGCGCCGGATGACTTCAAGACCGTCGAGCTGCGGATGAAGGTGGCGAAGAAGTCCGGCGACCTCGCCAACGCGACGCTGCACTTCCACCGCGTGCTTCGCGGCGAGATCGCCCCCGCTCCCGCCGCCGGGACGGACTACGCCGCCGAGCCGCTGCTGTCCATCCCGGTCATCA
>CAZMDT010000089.1:0-10503 GCA_964564965.1 uncultured Planctomycetaceae bacterium
GCTGTTCTTCGACTTCCACGTGGAGACGCTCCCGCTGCTGGATATCCAGGTCTTCGATCGTTGGACGCCCGAGCCGCCATAGGGGCCGGCGACTCGCAGTTTCTTGCGCGTTCTTGCGCGTTCTTCCCGATTCTTGCGCGTTCTTGCGCGTTCTTGCGCGTTGGTTTTGCCGCAATGTCTTTCAAGAGAACACCTTATCAACGCCGCCGCGTTCAAAGCGTGCCTGTTCGCGTTTGTCAATATTAAATAGCCACTCAAAGCCGGATCTCCGTGCGGAGTTCCCGTCGTTGACAAAGCCGACGAATCGCCATCCGTCGGCGTTCGCGAAGGCGCCTGGGGGGCCTTCGACTCCGGGCGCCGTTGCGCTTCCGCCCGAGGCCGCTGCTGGTGTTCGTCAACCATGCCCTGTCAAACGTTAGTTGCATAACATATATTGCACCTGAAGTCAAGAAGATTCGGCGCCGCCCCGCGACCTCGATACAATGCGAGGCACCATGACACGACGAATGATCGCTGCCGCCATGGCGCTGCTGGCTGCCGCCGCCGGCGCGCCATCCGCCGCCGCCGATGAGGCGTTCCGCCTGCACGGGCTGTTCCGCGACAACCTGGTCATCCAATGCGAGCGGCCCGCGCGCGTGTTCGGCTGGGCGCCCGCCGGCAAGACCGTGACGGTGGAGCTTGCCGGCCAGACCGTCCGCGCCACGGCCGACGACCGGGGCAGGTTCCTCGCGACCCTCGAGCCGCTCAAGCCCGGCGGAGGGCTCGCGCTCAGGGCCACCTGCGAGGGCAGCACCCTCACCTGCGCCAACGTCGCCGCCGGCGAGGTCTGGCTGGCGTCGGGGCAGTCCAACATGCAGGTCGCCCTCTCCCGCGCCGGCAACGCCGAGGAGGTCGTCCCCACCGCCAACCACCCCGACATCCGGTTCTTCGTGGTGCCGCGGCTTCAGGCCGCCGAGCCGCTGCCGGACGTCGCCGCCGAATGGCGCCCGGTGACGCCCGAGGCCGCCCCGCACATCTCGGCCTTGGCGTTCTTCTTCGCACGCGAGCTCCACAAGACCCTCCACAGGCCCGTGGGCATCATCGAGGCCGACAAGGGCGCCAGCTACCTCAGGGAGTGGATGAATGATGATGCCCTGACGCTGGAGATGTCGCCGGCGGAGCGGGCCGAGTTCCGCGCCCGGCAGCAGAAGGAGCGCCCGCAGCTCGCCAAGACGCTCGCCGAGGCCCGCCGCTACGACCTGGCGTTCGAGGAGCTGATGCAGAAGCGGCTCGCCGCGGCTGAGGAGCGCACGCGACAGCGGCGGCTGGAGAAGGACGTTGCCGCCGAAGTCACCGCGAAGCTGGGCGAGCGCCCGAACACCGGCGGCATTCCCGCCGCCCGGTTCAACGCCATGGTCGCCCCGCTGACCGGCTTCGCCCTCCGCGGCGTGATCTGGTACCAGGGCGAGTGGGACGCGTGGATGCGCGGCCTCAAGGCCGAGTACGCCCATCATTTCCGGCACGCGATCCTCGGCTGGCGGAAGGCCTTCGGCGAGGAGAACCTCCCCTTCCTCTTCGTGCAGCTCCAGTCCAACCACGTCTTCGGCGGCAAGAACTACCCCCTGCTTCGCGAGGCGCAGCGCCAGGCGCTCGCCCTGCCGCACACGGGCATGGCCGTCACGCTCGACGTCGCCCAGGGGCTGCACCCGGGCAACAAGATCGACCCCGCCCGCCGGCTCGCCGCGTGGGCTTTGGGAATGGTCTACGGCCGCGACGTGGCCGTCTCGGGGCCGCTGTTCAAGAGCGCCGCCGCGTCCGACCGCCAGATTCGGGTCAGCTTTGAGCATGTCGGCGAGGGCCTGGTCGTCCACGGGGGCGGCAGGCTGGTGGGCTTCGAACTCGCCGGGCCGGACGGCACGTGGCATCCGGCCGAGGCGAGAATCGACGGCCAGACGGTGGTGGTGACCTCGAAGCCGGTCGAGAAGCCGGCCCACGTGCGGTATCTCTATCAGGCGGAGACCGACGGGGCGGAGGGGCTGCTTTACAACCGGGCCGGCCTGCCGGCCTCGCCGTTTACGACGGAGGACGTTCTAGTCCCCGGCCGACAAGAAGCGCCGATAGCCTGCCCGCCGCCTCGCCGCTGCACCTCTTCCGGCGCCGGCGGGTATAATCCCCGCGGCCCCGGTGCGCGGGGCGTCCGCCGACCTCCGACCGGAAAGGACCCACACGCCATGCTCTGGCTCGCCGCTTCGACCACGTTCGACCAGCTCTACAACTGGGCGAGGGACGTCATCGTCAGGATGGATGCCTGGGACGCCGTGGGCTTCGTCGGGCAGTTCGTGTTCTTCCTGCGGTTCGTCGTGCAGTGGATCGCCACGGAGCGAAGGAAGCGCACGGTCGTGCCGATTGCCTTCTGGTACCTCTCGCTCGCCGGGTCGCTGATCACCCTGGTGTACGCCGTGGCCATCAAGAACGCCGTGTTCATCTGCGCCTTCAGCCTGAACATGATGATCTACCTGCGCAACCTCTACTTCATCTTCCACCGGCATCAGCAGCGGCTCCGCCTGCTCGCCGAGCGCAGGGGCGGGCTGCCCCGGGGCGAGGACACTGACGCGCCGAATTGAGCGCGCCCGCGTGGGCCGCGCGCGGGCCGACAGGTCCGGCACCGGCCGCCGAAGCTCGATGAGGTACAGCCGCCCCCAGCGGCCCTGCACGATCGGCGCCGTCACGACGGTCGGGCGGCCCAGAAGCTCCGGCCGCGGGCGCAGGCGAACCGCCGCCGCGGCGTCACCCGCCCCGACCTCGAGGGGCCCGGCGTCGTCCTTTCGCCACGCCCCGAGTTCCACCAGGCCCCGGTCGGTCGTGACGAGCCAGCGGATCTCCGGCCGGTGCTTCAGCAGCGCCGCCACCGTGTGAGCGCGCTGCTCCGCGACGGTCGCCCCGGCCGGGGGCACGCGGACCCCGAGCGATTGCGCCGCCGTTGCGGGGCGCGTCAGCCGCACGCCAAAACGCCCCAGGTACAGCTCCACGCCCGTCTCCTCGGCGGCGAACACGCCGAACGTCTCGTTGCCGATCGCCCGCCGCGCCTCCCGCGCGAACGCGACCGCACGCTCGCCGTCGCCGGTGCGGGCGTGGCGCGAGAGCACGTGCCGGTCGATGAAGATCACGCCGGTCATCCCCACGACCGCAACGGCCGCCACGCGGTGCAGCCGCCAACTGAGCGACGCCCGCACGACCACCGGCACGCCGGCCAGGCCGAGCGGGCCAAGGGCGCCGATGATCCACCACGTCTCGGGGGCGGCGACGGCCGGGGCGGGCAGCAACGCCCGCAGCGCCTGCGGCACGCCGGCCGGCCAGAGAATGGCCCCCGCGGCGGCCCCGAGCACGACGGCCACCGCAAGGGCGGCGCCGGCGAACAGATGGCGCACCGCCGAGGCGAGGCGGGCGGCGTCTCGCCCGAGAGCGCTGAGCCGTTCGACGGCCCAGGCGCCCATGAGGGCGGCGGCGGCGTAGGACGGCAGGAGGTAGTCGCCGCGGAAGCCGCGCGGAATCGAGAAGACGGCGAGCATGGTGAGCAGCCAGCAGAGCGGCAGGGCCACGGGCGAGCGGCGGCTCAGCCAGCGGCGCGGACGCACCAGGGCCAGCGCGCCCAGTGCGAACACCGTCGTCGGCAGCATGTGGTAGGCGAGGTACATCGCGGCGGGCCCGGGCGGACTCGTCGGCGCGCCCGCGCCGGCGCCGGTCAGCCGCTGCCAGACCTCGAACTCGGCCACCCGGAGGAACTCCTCGCCGCCGCGCCGGAGCGACACGAGCCACAGCAGCACGAGCACGTCGGCGGCGGCCAGCAGCCCCCATCCAAGACGCACGCGCCTCGCCGCCCGCCGCCACCGCCTGCCGACGAGCCGCAACACGAGCGCCAGCCGCCGCGCCAGCCCGCTGACCGCCCCCACGGCGCCGAACCCGGGCAGCACCGCGCACGCCAGTGCGGCGAACGCCCCGACCAGCGCCAGGTTCACCAGGCCCCAGCCCTTGGTGAGCCCGCCGAGAATGACCGTCGCCCACAGCCCCGCCGCCCACCAACCCCGCCGCCCCGCGGGCGCCGGGTGCCACAGCAGCCGGTCGATGCACACCACCGACGCCGTCACCCACGCGCAGAACAGCATGTCCGTGGTCGCCAGGTACAGCAGCTTGCCCATGTGCAGCATCGTCGCCCACAGGCACGCGGCCAGGACGCCCACGCGCCGGCCGGCATCCCGGGTGCCGCCTCCCTCGCGGCCGTACCAGCGCCGGCCGAGAACGTACACCATCACCGCCACGGCCACGCCCGCCGCGATGCCCGGCAGGCGAAAGACGAGGTCGCTGTGGACGCCGGTCGCGGCGATGGCCCCCGCCGTCAGCCACAGGTGCAGCGGCGGCTTGTGCGGAATCTCGCCGAGGTGGTTCCGCGGCAGGAGCCAGTCGCCACCGCGGGCGAGCGCCATCGCGCAGCCGACCCAGCGGTTCTGCGAGTAGGCGTAGGTACTGGAGGGCGCGTGCGCGGCGCCCGCCACCCCGCACGCCACCACCGCCAGAATCACCGCGATGTCCCGGGCCGTTTCGCTCACGGTCTGGTTCGGAGGCGGCATCATCCCGCGGGCGTCGCCCTGTGGCAAGCGTGATGCGGGGCGGCTACAATCGCGGGCGCCTCAGGCCGGCGGCGCCAGGCCGAGGCGCTGAAAGGGCACGACCATGACACGTGGAAAGCAACGTCGGTGGAAGCGCGTGCTGGGCCTGGTGTGCGTGGCGGCGCCGCTTCTGGCGGGCGCGGCGGGCTGCGAGATGCCCGAGGAGCCGATCGAGCTGGTGCTGGAGGCCCAGGGCCCGGGGCGCCAGCGCCCCGCGCTGACGGTGCTGATGGGCGAGGGGCTGGTTCGCATGTACGGGACGATGGATCGGCAGTGGTCGGATGAGCCGCTGACGACGCCGATCCGGGTGTCGCGGAGGGCGCTGCTCGCCGTGGGCGCCAAGCGCACCGAAGCGGGCGACACCGACTCCGTCACGTTCGCCTACATTCTCCGCGGCGACGAACCTTCCCCGCCGCCGTTCCGCGCGACCGACTACGGCGCCGCCCTGGGCGATGAGCCGGTGCTGCTCGACCTGAACCGCCCCGGCGCGCTCGGGTGGCTCTGGCGGCAGCCGATCGGCGGGGTCGGCACCATCCGCACCGTCGCGCTTCGCGGCGAGCCGAGGATCGACACCGAGGTCCTGCGACGCCTTGCCGCAACGGGCGTGCTCGTGACGTTCCCGGAGGGTTGTTCGCTCAAGGGGCAGCCGGCGCTGGTGGAGGCGCTCGTGGCCGCGCGGCCGCGGGGCATCGTCGCCGGATGCTGCGATCATGTCGACACCGGGCCGTGCGAGGGCCTCGCCGACGTGCTGCCCCGGCTGGAGGACCTGACGCACCTGACGGCGGACCACTCGGCCCTGCCGGCGCTGAGGCATCTGAAGCGGCTCGAGTACCTGGCCCTGGCGCTGGGCGGCGAGAGCCCGGCGTCTCTGGAGGCGCTCGGGGAGCTGCCTCGGCTTCGGCACCTGCTGCTCAATGGCTGGACGAAGGCGTGGGGCTTCCCGACGGCCCGGCTGAAGGCGTTGCGGAGCCTCCAGGTTTCGGCCAAGGACGGGGCCGTTACCGACCTGTCGGCCTTCGAGGGGCTCGGCGGGCTGCGGATGCTGCTGGCCTCGCCGGGGCCGCTGAAGGACCTGTCCGCCCTGACCTCCATGCCTCGCCTGCGGGAGCTGGCCCTGCCGGCGCTCGATCCGGGCGCCGATCTCGGCCCGATCGCGCAGCTCCGCCACCTGGAGGTCCTTCTGGTGCTGAACGACACGCTGAAGAAGCGCAAGGCCGAGTTCGAGGCGCTCGAGAAGGCCATCCCCGGTCTGCGCGTGGTCGGCTTCTGCATGGGCTCGGCATGGGTGCTGGCGGTCGTGCCGGGGGGCATGCTGGCGGGCCTGGCCGCGCGCCGCCTCCGCCGCAAGAGACGCCGCGCATGAGCCCGCGCGCCCGAAGCGCCCTTCCCGCGGCTGCCTTCGCCGCCGCCATGGTCGCCTTCGCCCTCGCCAGCCGCGCCCAGGCGCTCATGCCGCTGCGCGCGGCATCGCTGATCCTGGCGGCAGCGGCGCTGGCGATGGGCACGTGGCGTGGCCGGCGGCCGGCGGCGCTTTTCGGACTGAGGCCCCTGCCGCGGCGGCGGCTGCCCCTGCTGCTCGGAGCGGTCGCCGTGGGCGCGGCCCTCGCCGTGGCACACCGGCTCGCCCGTGGCGCCGCCCCTCTGCCCACGGACCTCACGTGGTTTGCCCTGTCGGCCGGCGGCATCGGGCTCTGCGAGGAGCTGGCATACCGCGGCTTCGTCCAGGGCTGCCTGCGGGGCTACGGCGCTCTCGCGGCGGCCCTCGCGGCGGCGGGCGCGCACGCGGCGTACAAGTGCGGCCTGTTCCTGGCGCCGGGGGCCGTGCAGCGCCCCGACTTCCTCCTGCTCGGCGGGCTGACGTTCGTCGTGGGCGCCGGCTTCGGGCTTGCACGGGAGCGGCTCGGGGGCGTAGCTTGGCCGGCCGCGGCGCACGTCGTTTTCGACATCATCAGCTACGGCGACCTGGCCCGGGCGCCCTGGTGGGTCGCCCTCCCGTAGCCGCCGCGGCGCCCGCGAAGAATCGCCCGTGGAACCGACGACCACACGCCTGGCCCCCTCCCCGACCGGCGCGCTGCACCTGGGCAACGCCAGGACGTTCCTCGTGAACTACCTGCTCGCCCGTCGGCGCGGCTGGCGCGTGCTCATGCGCGTGGAGGACCTCGACGGGCCGCGGGTCAAGCCCCACGCCGCCGAGGGGATGCTCGAAATCCTCTCGTGGCTCGGCCTGCGGTGGGAGGGGCCGGTCGTCTACCAGTCGCGCCGGCAGGAGGCCTACCGGGCGGCGCTGGAGCGCCTGATCGCCACCGGCGCCGCGTACCCGTGCACGTGCAGCCGGCGGGACATCGAGCTGGCCGCCGGTGCCCCGCACCGCGACGACGGCGTGACGAGGTACCCGGGCACGTGCCGCGGGCGCTACGGCTCCGCCGATGAAGCCGCGGCCGTCGCGGGCCGCCCGCCCGCCTGGCGGCTCAACGTCGCCGGCGCCACCATCGCCTTCGACGACGCCTTTCGCGGGCCGCAGCGGTTCGATCTCGAGCGAATCGGCGGCGACTTCGTGATCTTCCGCGACGGCGCCACGGCGGCCTACCAGCTCGCGGTGGTGGTGGACGACGCGGCGGCCGGCGTCGATGCCATCGTCCGCGGCGAGGACCTGCTCGACTCGGCGGCGAGGCAGATTCACCTTCGCCGCCTGCTGGGGCTCGGCCCGGAGCCGGCGTACTGGCACCTGCCGCTGGTGGTCGGCCCGGACGGGCGACGGCTGGCCAAGCGGCACGGGGACACGCGCCTGGCCCTGTACCGCGAGCTGGGCGCCACGCCGCAGCGCGTGCTGGGGCTGCTCGGGGGGTACTCGGGGCTTCTGGACCGCCGCCGCCCGGCGGAGATGGACGAGCTGCTGGAGCGCTTCGACCCGGCGCGCCTGCCGCGCGGGCCGGTGGTCTTCAGCGAAGCGGACGACGCCTACCTTCGGAACGGCTGACCCCTTCGCCGCGCGGCCGCCCCACTAGGCCAGCGGCTTGAGGACCATCCCCGTGCTGATCTTGGGATAGAAGTAGGTGCTCTTGTGCGGCATGGAGGCGCCGGCGAGCGCCACCTCCTCGACGGCGGACAGCGGCGTGCCCCGAAGGCAAACCCCGAGCTGCCCGCGCCCCGAATTGCACGCCGCCAGCACGCTGGCCGCCTCGGGCGTGTACTCGATGAACAGCGCGTCCGTCCGCCAGGGCGCCAGGGCCGAGTCGATGATGAGCTTGTGCAGGACGGCGACGTCCAGCCGCCGCCAGGCCTCCGGCTCCTCGGGCGCCGCCGCCGCCATGGCCGCCGGGTCGGTGAGCCTCGCGATCCAGATCTCCGCCGGGTTCGTGTCCATCAGCGCCATCGCCCCCGGGCCGTAGCGGCGGAGGAACGCCTCCGTGTCGGCCAGGTCGGCGTCCTCCACGCTGCACCGCTGCCACGTGAACTGCGGCGCCGCCGCCGCCAGCCGCTCCACCGTGAAGCCCCGCCGCAGGCCGCGAACGATCCGGTGCGTCGGCAACACCAGCAGGCCCGGGTCCTCGGCCGCCACCAGCGCGTACATGACGAAGTTCGCCTCGTGCGAGGCATCGATGCCCCCCGCGGCGGCCAGCTCGTCACGGTAGGCCAGGGCGGTGGTGTAGCGGTGGTGGCCGTCGGCGATGAAGACCGGCTCGTTTCGCAGCACGAGGGCCAGCTCACCGATGAGGGCCTCGTCGGAGACGATCCAGAGGCGTTCCTCGACGTTGTTGAGCTTGCCTTCGAGGTCGGCGCGTCCGCGGGCGGCCTGGGCGAGCAGCCCGCTGACTTCGCCGGAGGCGTCGCGGTGGAACCCGAAGATGGGCGAAAGCTGCGTCCGGGTGTGCCGGGTGAGCATGAGGCGGTCGGCGATGGGGCCTTCGTGCGTCCGCTCGTGCGGCTTGACGTCGGCGCCGAGCCGGCTGGCGCGAACGCCGCAGACGACGGCGCGGCGGGTGTACGTCCGCCCCGCCCACTGGTACGTCTGCTCATGGACGTAGACGCTCGGGCGCTCGTCCCGCACCAGCACGCCGCTCGACTGCCACTCGGCGAGCAGGCGCGCCGCCTGCGCGTACTCGGCCTCGGGGCCCGCCTCGTGCGGGGGCACGTGGGGCAGGTCGACGGCGACGATGTTCCGTTCCGAGCGCGCGAGCAGCCCCGCCTTCTGGTCGGCGGAAAGAATGTCGTACGGCGGCGCCAGCACCCGCCCCACGTCCCCGCCGGGCGGCGCCGCGTAGTGCCAGCCTCTGAACCCGCGGATTTCCATGTGCCTTGTCCCGCTGGCGCCGCGGAACGCCGCGGCGTAAAGCGAACACAATACAGTCTATGCCGCCGGCTTCAAGGGCTTTTGCCGACGGGGCGTTGAAACGGCGCGGGCGCCCGCCGCGGCCGAAGCCGCCGCCGGCGCCCGCTGCGCCGCGGTTGATCCTCGCCCCCGCAGAGCGAACGGCTCAGTCGGCCAGAGCCTCCTGAAGCGCCAGCACCGCGTAGGCGGTGACCAATACGGGGTCGCCCTCGTACCACCGGTCGGCCTCGTTCAGCCACGAGCCGTCGTCACGCACGCGCCCCGCCAGGGCGTCGATCAGCTCGTGCCGCCAGTTGTGGCTCACGCCGTCGGCGTCGGTGATGAGCGGCTCGCCCCAGGCCCGCAGGGCCTTGGCGAGGGCGTGGTAGTAGTAGTACAGCCCCTGAAGCGACTGCTCGTGGGGCATGTTGGGGTTGGCGTCCATCCGCCAGTAGCGGCGAATCCACCCGAACGCCGCCTCCACGCGCGGGTCGGTCTTTGACAGCCCCGCGTACAGCAGGCTCTTGAAGCCGGCGTAGGTCATCGAGCCGTAGCTGCGCCGCCCGGTGACCGGGTCGGCCTTCGACTCCGGCTGGTCCAGCTTGTTCGCCTGGATGGCCGGGGCGTAGATGAACCCGCCGTCCTTGTCCGTGTCCAGCACCCAGGGCAGGTCGTTCTTCTCGCCCTTCTGCGTCCGCTGGAGGAAGACGATCGCCTCCTGCCAGAACCGGTCGCTTGCGGGGACGCCGGCGGCGTGCATCGCCTCGGCGCTCATGGCCAGGTTGCTGAGGTCCGGGCGCCCGTGCTCGCCGTAGCTCGTGCCGCCCCGGAACGGGTGCTTCTCGTCGATGACGTCGCCGTCGGCCGTCTCCTCGCCCGGGAGGATCTGAAGGCCCTTGATGAACCGCACCGCGCCGTCGATGTCGTCCCGAAGCTCCGGCCCGCCCACGGCCGTCAGCGCCATCAGGCAGATCGACGTGGTGTAGTTCTTGAGCTGCTTGTCATAGAAGCCGCCGTCGTCCTGGCGGTAGCTGAGGATGACCTCCACCGCCTCGCGGATGACGGGGCTGTTCTTGTCGAAGCTCGGATGCTGCGCGAGGGCCATCGTGGCGATGGCGGTGTAGGCCGGCCGCACCGAGCCCTGCCCCCAGCCGCCCTGCTCGTCCCGCTTCGACAGCAGGAACTTGATGCCGTCGTTGATGAGCTTCTGTGCCCTGGCGGCGTGGTCGGCGTCGACGGCGCCGTTCTTCGGCTGCATCACGGCCAGCTCGCCCGGCGCCGGGGCCGGCTCGCCGCCCCCGCCCATCGTGCCGACGGCCACGACGATGCCTGCCACCACCAGCGCCGCCACGATCACGATGCCTGCTATCTTGCGGTTCATGGTCCGTTGCCTTTCACCCCGCCGAGCCAGGTTCTTGGGTATTCGCCGGCTTCGCGCAGACCCAAAGCCGGACGCCACCTATCATCCTACAGCAAGGCTCATACCAGTGCCGCGTGAAGCGGCACATATGTTCAAGGCATTTCATGGAAACAACTTAAGAAAGCTTGTTA
>CAZMDT010000090.1:0-5270 GCA_964564965.1 uncultured Planctomycetaceae bacterium
GCCCCTTCTTAACGGTGCCTTATGACGAAACCGACGCGCAAGAACGCGCAAGAACGCGCAAGAACCGGGAAGAATGCGCAAGAACGCGCAAGAACGCGCAAGAAACTCACACGGCAGCGCGGACAGCAGCGAGGGCCGGGAACCGAAGGAAAACCCCCGGCAACGGCGCCGCCCCGGCCCGCGGTCTTGCGGTATCCGCGTCATTCGCCGAGGTGGAGGTTCCTGCCGTCGAAGCTGATCTTCCGGCGGGCGACGGTGATGCCGCCCTCGCCCGCGGACGGCGTTGTGGCCGGCGCGGCGGCGCGGTAAGGTGCAGGCGGACGGAGGCGAGGCGGCGCGGTGCACCGCGCGGCCGCCGACGAGAGATGAACCACATAGCGCGACTGACCATCCACGCGGACCGTTACCCGACGCGCGAGGCGTATCCGTTCAAGCTGCCGGTGTTCCAGCGGACGCGGGGCATCGAGTTCGACTCGCCGGTGACGATGTTCGTGGGGGAGAACGGGTCGGGCAAGAGCACGCTGCTGGAGGCGATCGCGCACCGGTGCAACATCCACATCTGGCGGAGCATCGAGCGCAGCCGGGTGACGCGGAACCCCTACGAGCACATGCTGCACCGGTTCATCGGCGTGGAGTGGTCGGACGACATCGTGCCGGGGTCGTTCTTCGCGGGGCAGATATTCCAGCACTTCGCGGAGCTGCTGGACGACATCGCGGCGTCGGACCCGGGGCTGCTGGACTACTTCGGCGGGCAGAGCCTGATGACGCAGTCGCACGGGGAGTCGCTGATGGCGTTTTTCCGCTCGCGGTACCGCATCAAGGGGCTGTACCTGCTGGACGAGCCGGAGACGGCGCTGTCGCCGCGGCGGCAGCTCGAGCTGGTGCGGCTGCTTCAGGAGATGGCGGCGGCGGGGCACGCGCAGTTCATCGTGGCGACGCACTCGCCGATCCTGCTGGCGTGCCCGGGCGCGGCGATCTGGAGCTTCGACCACGTGCCGCTGAGGCGCCTCCTCTACCGCCAGACGGAGCACTACCGTGTGTACAAGGCGTTCTTCGACAATCCCGAGGAGCACCTGCGCCCGCCGGGCTGACGGCGCGGGCGCGGCGGCTACTCGCCGGCGTCGCGCAGGGCGGCCATCGTGCGGTCGTACGTCGGGGGCGTGGGGAAGCCCCGCAGCAGCGGGTCGGCCGTCGCCTCCATCCACGCCAGGAGGCGGCGTTTCAGGCGGCGCAGGGTGCCGGCGTGGTCGGCCTCGCCGGCGAGGTCGGCCGTCTCCAGCGGGTCGGCGGAGAGGTCGTAGAGCTCGATGTTGGGGAACCGGCCCATGCCGAGGTGGTTGAAATCGTCGGTCATGATTTGCTCGGACAGGCGGACGCCCGCGTGGTCGATCCACGGGCGGCTGGTGGTGAAGTTCGCGATGAGCTTGAAGCGCTCGGTGCGGACGCCGCGGCGCGGGTCGATGAACATCCCGCCGCCATGGTAGGTGTGCTCGCAGAACACGGCGTCGTTGGGCTGCTGGCTCCCCCCGTCAAGGAGCGCCCGGTAGCTTCGGCCCCGGACGCGGGGCGGGATGTCGAGGCCGAGGGCGTCGAGCAGCGTCGGCACGTGGTCGACGTTGGAGATCATCGGCTCGAGCACTTGGCCGCCCGCCCACCCGCGCGCGGGCCAGCGGATCAGCAGCGGCACGGTGATGCCGGGGTCGTACAGCGACGATTTGGCGCGGGGGAAGGGAATGCCGTGATCCGCGGTGTAGACCACGAGGGTGTTGTCGGCGAGGCCGTCCCGCTCGAGACGGGCGAGGACGCGCCCGATGGCGGCGTCGACCTTGCGGATGGGCCCCTGGTAGGCGGCGAAGACCTCGCGCGCCGACGGCTCGTCGAGGAGCCACGGGGGCACGGTGACGCCCCTGCTGTCGTCAGGGGCCGCGCCGCCGTGGTCGAAGGGGCTGTGCGGCTCGAAGAACCCCACGTGGATGAACCACGGCCGGCCGCCGCCGGCGCGGGCATCCAGCCGCCCCTCAAACACCTCCGCCAGCTCGTCGCAGCCCGGGCGCCAGTGCTCATCGAACAGCCTCAGGTAGTCGAAGCCGCGGTCCTCGACGGTCCGCGCCTCGTGCATCACGCCGAGGTTCTCGGTGTGGTAGCCGGCGTCGGCGAGGTAGCGGGCGAGGTGGACCTCCTCGCGGTTCATGTCCCAGGCGTAGCCGCCGTGGCACAGGCCGAGCACGCCGGTCTGGTGGGGCCAGCGCCCGGTGAAGATGGCCGCCCGGCTGGGGCTGCACGTGGGGGCGGTGGCGAAGCTTCGGCTGAAGCGGACGCCCTCGGCGGCGAGGCGGTCGAGGTTCGGCGTGGTCACGGTCTTCACGCCGTAGCAGCCGAGGTGCTGTCCGATGTCGTGGCAGGTCACCAGCAGGATGTTCGGGCGCGGATTGTCGGGCATGGCATGCAGGCTCCTGTTACGGCGTCAGTGGGGCGGGGTCGCGGGCGCGGGCCGCGTCGTGGCGGGGGGCCGCTTCGCCGGCTGCGTCGTCACCGTCGCGGGGGCGTCCTTCGCGCCCGGCAGCCCGAGCGCGGCCAGCATCGCGCGGTCGACCACGCGGCGCCCGTCCTTGTCCTCGACGACGCCGAAGCCGCCGGAGTACTCCCACACCGCCCAGCCGATGTTGTGCTGCTCGAGCAGCTCGCGGACATCGCGCAGATAGCGGAGTCGGTCGTCGTCCGGGGCGTTCGGCCGGTAGCAGCCGAACTCGCCGCAGATGACCGGCACGCGATAGCGGAGCCCCCAGCGGGCCGCCCGGGTGATCTGGGTATCGAGCCGGAGACGGTCCCATCGCTCTCGGCCGTAGAGGCTGGCGAAGGCGACGGCCGCCCGGTCGCTGATGCCGAACAGGTGCGGCTGCACGGCCTGCGGGGAGGAGGGGTACGGCAGGTTCCTGTAGTGCCCGCACTGCGGCATCATCCACGCCGCGCCCTGGTGGGTGAATTGCACCGGATCGTAGAAGTGGAAGTCGTACACCACGTTCGTGTCATCCACCGGCTCGAGCCCCTCGAGCCCGCCGACGGTGTCCCACCGGCCGAACTCGTTCCGGATGTTCGACGTCGCGATCAGCGTGTGGCGCGGCGCCCCGGCCCGCGCCATCGGCAGCAGCTCCCGTTGCAGGCGGTTCCAGACCGTCGGGTGGAAGGCGTTCGGCTCGTTGAGAATCTCGATGAAGACCTCCTCGGGGTCGCGCCGGGCGAGGTGGGCGGCGAGAGCCTTGAGCCCCCGGCCGTAGTCGCCCGTGGTGGCCGGGGCGGTCAGGACGCGCTGCTTGTAATCGCCCCGGGGGAACAGGCAGACGACGACGGCGAGCCCCTCGGCGCCGATGGCGTCGAGGGCGGCGTCGAAACGCGCCAGGCGCGTCCCGGCCAGCTCGCCGGGCCGGGCGGGGTCCGTGAGCACCTCGGGCGCCACGGGCAGGCGGACGTGTCGGAAGCCCGCGCGCCTGATGAACGCCAGGTCGCCCGCCGTGATGGTCGCGGGGAAGCGCTTCGGGTCGGGCGGCGGCCAGGCGAACCAGCGGCTGAAGTTCACGCCGCGCGTGAGCTTCGAGAGGCGCTCGATCGGCACGGTGTGGGCGGGGCGGGTGGTTGGCCGGCTGCCGGGGCCGGGCGGCTGGGCGGCCGTCCGCGCGGCGCACACCAGCGCGGCCGCGGCCGCGAGCGCCAGGGCGACGGGCGGTTTCAGCGCGAGGGAGCTTCTGAACGTCGGGGGCATGGAGCGCTCATGATAGCACGGCGGGCCGGGGCCACAAGAGGCCGCCGGAGATGGCGGCTACTTCTTGCCGAGCGCCCGCTGGCGGCGGAAGAACTCCGCGAGCAGGCGTCCGCACTCCTCGGCGAGCACCCCTCCGGCCAATTGGAGGCGGTGGTTGAGGCGCGGGTCCTCGCAGAGGCGGTAGAGCGTTTCGACGGCGCCGGCCTTCGGGTCGGCGGCGCCGTAGACGAGCCGCTCGACGCGGGCCAGCACGATGGCGCCGGCGCACATGCAGCACGGCTCGAGCGTGACCACGAGCGTGCAGCCTTCCAGGCGCCAGTCGCCCAGGGCGGCGGCCGCGGCGCGAATCGCCAGCATCTCCGCGTGCGCCGTGGGGTCGGCGTCGATGATGCGGCGGTTGTGGGCCGCGGCGAGCAGCGCGCCGTCGCGGACGATCACCGCGCCGACGGGCACCTCGCCGAGTGTTTCGGCCCGGCGTGCCTCATCGAGGGCGCGGCGCATCCAGGCCTCGTCGTTGTGGCGGTCGGCGGGCATGCACGGGATGATACCCGCGCATGCGGCGGCACGCCATCGCCGGGCGGGGGCGCGCGGAGCTTGACATCGGCATGGGTTTTGCTTCTGCTCCGCCGTGCGAAGCGCGACGCCACACGTGGCGGCTCCGCGCGCCACGGCCCCCGCGCCCGCGAGAAGTGGAGACACTGAGGTGACCACCGAGTCCGACATCCGAAAGACCTTCGCCCAGTGGCGGCTGGGCATCAAGCGCAAGTTCCGCGGCATCGCCGACTTCCACGAGCGCGCCCAGATGCGCTTCGACGTCATCCTCGACCGCCTCTATCCGCAGAAGCACCCGCTGGAGCAGTGGCAGCTCCGCCGCGCCCGCCACCGCGCCATCGGCCAGTACGACTGGATCGACAAGGACTGGACCACCATCCGCGTCGGCGAGGTCTGGGGCGGGCCCAACTACACCGCCTTCTTCCGCCGCCGCGTCGAGGTGCCCGAGGCCTTCGCCGGCCGGCCCGTCGTCCTTCGCATGTTCACCCGCGGCGACGGGCTGCTGAAGGTCAACGGCGAGCCGTACCACGGGCTCGACCCGTTCCGCTACGTCGTGCCGCTCGCCCAGGCCGCCCGCGCGGGAGAGGCGTTCGACCTCGAGCTGGAGACCTACGTGAGCTGGCACTGGGGGCAGGAGTACCTGCACAAGCTGGAGCTGGCCGACCTGGCGACGTTCGACGCGGACGTGTGGCGGGCCTACTGGGACCTGCGGGCCGCCGAGAAGCTCCTCGACATCCCCGCCATCGACGTGGCGCTGCGGGAGTTCGTCGAGCACCACCTGTGGGAGGCGATGAAGCGGGTGCCGCGGCAAGAATTGCTGCCGGTCTTGCTCAATGCGCTGCGGGACGATGCGGCCAACACCAACCAGCGGATGTTCGCCATCGCGATGCTTCCCTACGCCACGGCCGAGCCGGAGGACCGGTACCGGCTGTACGTGACACCCAGCACAACCGTAACTGCG
>CAZMDT010000090.1:5280-10492 GCA_964564965.1 uncultured Planctomycetaceae bacterium
CGCTGAAGGAGCCGGACGAGGCGGCGCTGCGGTCGAGCATTCTGGCGGCGGGGGCGGCCGTCCGCGAGACGATCCACGCCTCCGACCGCTTCGGCGTCAGCGGCCTGATGCACCTCGTGGGGCACTCGCACCTGGACGTGGTATACATGTGGCCGTACCGGGAGTTCGTGCGGAAGATCGCCCGCACGCACGCCACGCAGCTCCGCCTGATGGAGCAGTACCCGCAGTTCACCTTCTGCCAGAGCCAGGCGAAGCTCTACGCCGACATGAAGGCCCATTACCCGGGCCTCTACGAGCAGGTCAGACGCCGCGTCGCCGAGGGGCGCTGGGAGCCCATCGGCGCCTTCTGGGTCGAGCCCGACTGCAACCTCATCTCCGGCGAGTCGTTCGTGCGGCAGATTCTGTACGGGCAGCGCTTCTGGGAGGCCGAGTTCGGCCGCCGGAGCCGCACCTGCTTCCAGCCGGACGTGTTCGGCATGAGCTGGGCGATGCCGCAGATTCTCGCCCGCAGCGGCGTCGAGTACGTGATGACCAACAAGATGGTCCCGTGGAACGACACCAACCCGTGGACGTTGAACACGTTCTGGTGGGAGGGCGTGGACGGCACGCGGGTGCTGGGGGTGGTGCCCCCGGGGCACTTCATCGGCACGGTGGACCCGGACGACCTCGTCACGCAGTGGCGGGGCTTCGCGGACAAGGAAACCGTCGGGGAGACGATCCACACGTTCGGCTGGGGCGACGGGGGCGGGGGGCCCGATCCCGAGGAGATCGAAAGCGCCCTGCGCTACCGCCGGTTCCCGGGGCTGGTGCCGATGGAGTTCACCACGTGCGAGGCGGCGCTGGACAGCATTCGCGAGAAGGCGGCCGGCGTGCCGCATCTTCCGGTGCTGCGCGACGAGATCTACCTCGAGGCGCACCGCGGCACGTTCACCAACAAGGGCCGGCTCAAACGGCTCAACCGGCGGGCGGAGCAGCTCTACCGCGACGCCGAGCTGGCGGCTGCGCTCGCCTGGGCCGGCGGGGCCGACTACCCCCGCGACGAGCTGGAGACCGGCTGGAAGGACCTGCTCCTCACGCAGTTCCACGACGCCCTGCCCGGCACGCACACCCGGGAGGTCTACGGGGAGCTGCTGGCCGACCACCAGCGCATCGCCGCGACCGGGCGCCGCGTCCGCGACCGTGCGCTCGATGCCCTCCTCGGGCCCGAGGCGCCCGGCGGCGAGGCGCTGGTCGTGCTCAACACGCTGCTGCACGCCCGGCGCGACTGCCTCTGCGTCCCGGCCGAGGCGCTCGCCGGCAAGGCCGTCCTCGACGACCGCGGCTCGCCCCTCCCGCAGCAGCCGGTCACGGGCCTCGACGGCACGGAGGTTGTGCTTGTTGACGCGGGAGAGGTTCCCGGGATGAGCTACCGGACGTTCGCCCTGGGGGCGTCGGCGGAGGCGCCCGCGGGAAGCAGTGAGCTGAGCGTAACCGACCGGGCGCTCGAGAACGCATTCCTCCGCGCCGAGTTTGACGACGACGGCGAGCTGGTTTCGCTGTGGGACAAGCAGAACGCCCGCCAGGTGCTCGCCGCCGGGCAGGTGGGCAACCGCCTCCAGCTCTTCGAGGACACCCCCGGGCGCTACGACGCGTGGGACCTCGTGGACACCTACCGCGACCATCCCGTGCCCCTGCGCGGCGGGGCGACGCTCCGCGTGGACGAGACCGGCCCCGTGCGGGCGTCGCTGCGGCTGGAGCGGCGCGTCGGCGAGTCCGTGCTTCGCCAGCGGATCAGCCTGACGGCCGGCGGGAGGCAGGTCGTCTTCGAGACGTCCGTCGACTGGGTCGAGCGGCAGCGGATTTTGAAGGTCGCCTTCCCCGTGGCGGTGAACACGACGTTCGCGACGTACGACATCGCGTTCGGCAGCATGGCGCGGCCGAACCATCGCAACACGCCCTATGATGCCGCGAAGTTCGAGGTCTGCGGGCACCAGTGGATGGACCTGTCGCAGGGCGACTGGGGCGTGTCGCTGCTGAACGACTGCAAGTACGGGCACGAGGCGGCGGGGCGGATGATGCGCCTGACGCTGCTGAAGGGTTCGATCTACCCGGACCCGGAGGCGGACAGGGAGACGCACCAGTTCACCTATGCGCTGTACCCGCACGCGGGCGGGTGGCAGGCGGCGGCCACGACCCGCCGCGGGCGCGAGCTGAACGCGCCAATGGCGGCGCGGGCGGTGGCGGCGGCGCCGTCGCCGGCGGCGCACACGTTCCTGACCTGCGAGGCGCCCACGATGACGCTCGAGGCGCTGAAGCGTTCCGAGGACGGCGGGGAGCTTCTCGTCCGGCTGGTGGAGCGCGGCAACGCGAGCGTCCGCGGACGCCTGAGGCCCGACCGGCCGGTCCAGGCGGCCTGGGCGTGCAACCTGCTGGAGGACAAGGAGGCCGAGCTGCCGGTCGAGGAGGGCGGGGTGGCGTTCGAGGCGAGGCCGTTTGAGATCAAGACCTTCCGCCTGAAGCTGAAGCGCGCGTGACGCTCCGCGCTGCGCGCGGACGACGGTGCCGCCGAAGGAAGCGGCCATGGGGAACGGAATGAGCAACGTGTCCGTCATCCTGCCGGCGGCGGGGGCGGGGCGGCGCTTCGGGCCGGGCGAGGGAAAAATCTTCCGCCTCCTGGCGGGCGAGCCGGTCTTCCTCCGCACCGCCCGCCTGTTCGCCGGGCGTCGCGACGTGTGCCAAGTGCTGCTCGTGGTGGCCGAGGGCGACGCCGGCGTCATCGCCGACCGCTTCGGCGAGACGCTCGAGGCGCTCCGCGTGGAGACCGTCATCGGCGGGACGGCGCGGAGCGAGTCGGTGCGCAACGCGCTCGCCCGGGTCGCGCCGGCGGCCGAGCTGGTCTGCGTGCACGACGCGGTCCGCCCCTGCGTGCCCCCCGCCTGCATCGAGGCCGTCTTCGCGGCGGCGGCGCGGACCGGGGCGGCGATTCTCGCGTATCCCGTTCACGCCACGCTGAAGCGCGTGGGGGCGGGCGAGGTCGTCGAGGCGACGGTGGACCGCGCGGGCCTGTGGGAGGCGCAGACGCCGCAGGTGTTCCAGCGGGAGATCCTCCAGGCGGCCTGCGCCGGCGGGGGGGAGGCGACGGACGACGCGGCCCTGGTGGAGGCGGCGGGGCACCGCGTGAGCGTCGTGCCGGGTGACCCGCGCAACATCAAGATCACCACGCCGTCGGACCTGGCGCTGGCCGAGTGCTTCGTCCGCACGCTGGAGGGGGCATGAGGATCGGCATCGTCTCCGACACGCACGGGCACACGCGGCGGCTTCAGCGGGCGCTGGCGGCGCTCGCCGGACGCGGGGCGGAGGCCGTCGTGCACTGCGGCGACGTCGGTTCGGCCGACTGCCTCCGCCTGCTCGCCGCGGCGGGCGTGCCGGCGTACGCGGTGTCGGGCAACATGGACCGCCGGCCCGGCGACCTGGCGGCGGCGGCGCGGGGGGCCGGGGTGGCGTTCTCGCGGGAGATCCTCGCCGTGGCGCTGAACGGCGGGGAGCACCTGGCGGCGACGCACGGCGACAACGCCGACCTGCTCGAGGAACTGATCCGCGGCGGGCAGTTCCGCTACGTCTGCCATGGGCACACGCATCGCGCCCGCGACGAGCGCGTCGGGCGGACGCGCGTGATCAACCCCGGCGCCCTGAAGATGCCGCGCTCGCCGCACCATCCCACCGTCGCCCTGCTCGATACCGATGCCGACACCGTCGAACTCATCAGCGTATGACGGGCTGCGTCGTGGGGGCAACGGGCCCCCCGGCGGCGGGCCCCTGCCACTCGGCCGTGCGGACGTAGACCTCCAGCTTCACGCCGCGGTAGTCCTCGGCGTAGACGCGGCGGCCCCATTCGCGGAGCAGGTCGTACAGCTCGATGGTGGAGGGCGTCATCGGCGGCGGGATGCCCTCGCGGCGCTCGCGCTCGGTGGGGATTTCCGTCTTGTAGCAGTACTTGCTTTCCCAGAAGAACAGCGTCCCCGGTCTGGCGCCCCGCCAGGCGGCGATGGCGTCCTCGTTCGTCCAGACCTGACGCGTGGGGGCCTCGCCGCGGAGGAAGCGGATCATCACGTGCTGCGTGATGGCCGGCGCGTCGCGGTGCTCACCGGCGGCGACCCACTGCACCGCACGCTTCATCACCACGTGGGCGCCGTCGGGGTTGTTTTCCGGCCTGAGGGGGCGGACCTGGGCGGCGACCTGGACGGCCGTCAGCAGCAGCAGCGCCGCCGCGGCGAGCTGGCCCGCCCGGGCGAGCAGCTTCCGCCCCTCCGGGCGCGACAGCCGGGCCGCCAGCGCCGCCAGCGCGATCGGCGCCATCGCCGCCAGCAGCCCGAGGCCCATCACCATCGCCTTCGGGCGCGACTCGACCAGGTGGTACCACTGCGTCTGCATGATGAGCAGGAAGAGCCCCGCGGCGCCGGCGGCGGCGGCGACGACGGGCCAGCGGCCACGCGGCTGCACCAGCGCCCGCGCCCCGGCGGCGGCGGCGACGGCGTAGAACGCCGCGCCGGTCACCAGGAAGCGCCCGTACCCGCCGGTGGCGAACAGGCCGAAGTAGAACAGCCCCGAGTGCAGCGCCAGCAGGCCCAGGCCGAACACGGAGACCATCCAGCCGCGGCGGCGGAGGGCGACGGCCCCGGCCAGCGCCGCCGCCGCGATGCCCAGCGTCGCGGCGTGCACCCACTCCACGAGGAAGTGCCACAGCGGCCCGGAGCCGTACTCCCGGGTGTACTCGGCGAACAGGACGTAGAGGGGGGAGTCTTCGGGGGGCACGTCGACGACCCACGCGGCGAGGCACCAGGCGGCGGGCGCCCACAGCAGCGCGGCCGCGCCGCCCCACAGCCCGCCGGTGCGCAGCGCCTTCGCGGGCGAGCCGCCCGTCCGGCGCAGCGCGTCGACCAGCAGCGCCACCCCGACCACCGGCGCGAACGCCAGCGTCTCGATCCGCGTGGCGAAGGCGGGGCTCATCGCCGCGCACGCCCACACCCGGTTGCCCCGAAGCCACAGCCACACCCCCAGCGCCAGGTACAGCGCCGCGGGCGTCTCGGTGAGCGTGGTCATGGCGAGCGTCAGGGCGAGCGGCTGGAGCCACACGAGCGCCGGCGCCGCCAGCGCCCAGCGCCCCAGGCCGAGGCGCCGCGCGATGAGGTACGCCAGCAGCTCCCGCGCCTTCTGGATGGTCCAGCCCGTGACC
>CAZMDT010000091.1:0-1339 GCA_964564965.1 uncultured Planctomycetaceae bacterium
TAGTAGTCCGAGTCCCAGTTGGACAGGTTCCCGCTAACCGTCCCAGAGGCCGCCACGTCGTTGTTGACGTAGAGCGTGGCGCTGGCGCCGGCATCGCGCGTGTAGACGATGTGCTGAAGCGCCGCCGCCGCGACGTTCCCGGTCTCCAGGGCGGGAATGCCGTTGTTGCTCGTGGAGGTCGTCCGAAGACGGAAATGGTACGCCTGATCCTCTTGTCCGAGGGTGAAGTCGCGGTTGCTCGTGTCCTGAGAGAGCGTGACGATGCGGGCCGGGCCGTCCTGCGTGATGTTCGCCGGCACGACCCACACCTCGACGGTGATGGCGTTGCTGTAGGTAACGGCGTCGATGATCTTCGCGGCGGCCGCGGCCGAGCTGATGATCGTCGAGGCGTTGACCGACAGCCCCCCCGCGATCCACGCCACGTCGCCGGGCTCGGTGATGCCGAGGTTCAGCGGCGCCCCGTTGGGCGAGGTGTCGTGGACGACCTCTCCCGAGCCCTCCTCCAGCTCGTAGAGCACTACCAGCCCGTCGGTCACGCGGGCCGACCGCGCGAACTGGATCTGCGAATCCGGCGCGATGGTGTTGCCGGCCAGGTCCTGGACGTTACTCACCGAGAGTGTGTACGTGGTGCCCTCTGTCAGCGCCGTGGTGGCCAGTGCAACGGTCTGCTGGTCCGGCGCCAGCGCCGCCGCCAGCACGGTCACGCCGTTGTCGATCCCGTAGTTGGCCGCGTTCTGGGCGGTGGCGGGCGTCACGGGTTCGCTGAAGACGACGTTCACGCTCGTGTCGCCGGCGGCCCGGGCAGCGCCGAGGGTCGGCGGAACCGTGTCGATCTGCACGTTGACGACCAGCCGCCGGTAGCTGGTCAGGTCGAAGTTCTCGCCGCGTGTGTGCCCGTCGTCGGTGACCTCCAGGATCACGTGGATCGTCGCGCCGGCCGCGTCCTGCGGCACCGTCAGCGAGGCGACGCTGCTGGCGGCGTTGCTCACGCTCACCGTGCCGTCGTAGGTGTCGGCTTCGCCGTAGACCCACCAGCTGTAGGACAGCTCGTCGCCGTCGGGGTCCGTCGAGCCGGCCGCGCTGAGACTGACGAGATGGCCGGGACCGGCGTCGAACCAGACGATGTTCTGCGTGGCGTCGCCGTTCAGCAGGGCGGCGGGGCCGTGGTTGCCCTCGGCGTAGGTGGACTGCTCGGTCCAGAGCAGGCGCTGCGCGAAGTCGTACTGGAATTCCGTGCGCCATCGCGAGACGGTGTGCCGCTCATTGAGCGTGCCGTCCAGGCTGTCCTGGGCGCCGACATAGCCGTTGCCGGCGGGCAGGAAGCGTCCGCCCCAACTTC
>CAZMDT010000091.1:1349-10333 GCA_964564965.1 uncultured Planctomycetaceae bacterium
TCCCCACGAGGGCTCTTCCGGGTCGCCGAGGCCGTTGGGAAGCACATACATGAACGACGGGGTGTCGCCTTCCTTCATGCCGGACACGCCCGCGCCGTCGTCGGGGTACACGTCGCCCAGGGCGCCGCGGGTCAGGATGTTCGCGTCGATCCACGCCGGCACCTGCGTGCTGGTGTCGCCCGTCTGGTACTGGCCGCGGAACACCTGGGACTGCTGCGACAGTCCGGCTCCGTTGTCGATCCAGAACACATCCGGCCAGGCGGCTCGGATGTCGTCGCCATGGCCGTCTTGGTCGGCGATGGCGTGCACGCGGATCTTGGCGCGCATGGCGGCGGTCTCCTGGGCCGTGCGCGTCCCGGCCGCCACGTCCTGGTCCATCCGCCACAGGGCCTGCCGCAGTTCCCGCGAGCCACCCCAGATGGTGATCCACACCGGCCGATCGTCGTCCTGCTCCAGCACGGTGATGATCCAGTTCGACCCGGCCGTGTCGTGCCCGTCCCCCACGCTGTACTGGTCGCCCTGGCCGGCCTTGATGACGTCCAGCAGCGACTCCGCGGTGGGGTAGCCACCGTCGTGCACCCACAGGTTGGGAAGGTCCTGGGCGTAGGCATTGACGATCTCGACAATCAGATCCGGCTCGACGACCTGCCCATGGCCCATCTGGCTGGTGGCGATGAGGCCTTCGATCTCGTACTCGTTGGCGTACGCCATCAGGCGCACCATCGACTGCTGGTCGTCCGGGTCGCCGCCGATGTCGGTGAGCACGAGCAGCCTGGGCCGGTCGAGCGTTCCGGCCTCCACGACGTAGGCAAACAGGCGGTCCGTGGCGTCCACGCCCTGGGAGGTCCCGCCGCCCGGCACGTAGATGACGTTCCCGACGGCCGCCGCCCACACGCCGTGCTTCCCCTCCGGCAGGTCGTCCACGCGCGTCCAGGTGTCGGTGGCGGGGTCGTAGGCGTGCACCTTCGTGAAGTGCGACGGCTCCCCGCCGATGAAGTAGAGGACCCCGCCGACGGCCGCGAAGCCGCCCCCGCTGCGGCCCGAGTCCGGCAGCGGCGCCAGCTCGGCCCAGGTGTCCGTCACCAGGTCGTAGACGTGCAGCTCGGTGCCTTCCCAGCCGCCGCCGCCTTTGGACCCGTAGCGCCCGGGGGGGATGTAGACCTTCGTGCCGATCCGGACGGCCTGGATGTGGTTGCGCGGGAAGGGAATCGGCGCGTAGGCGTCGGACCAGGTGTCGGTGGCGGGGTGGTAGCTCTGGGTGTCGCCGATGCTCCCGCCGCCGATGAAGCTCTCGGCCTGCGTGCCGCTGAACACGAAGATCTTCCCCTCGTAGGTCGTCACGCCCGGGGCCGAAACCGCGTGCAGCATGGACGTGATCTCGGTGAACGCCTCGGTGGTGGGGTCGTACGCCCAGGCCCGCCCGTTCAGCGTCGTGGTGCCGGTCCAGCCGCCGAAGACGTAGATCTTCCCGTCGAGGGCCGCCATGCCCGGATGCGACAGCGGCAGCGGCAGGTCCGGCAGGACTTCCCACGTGTCGGTGGCGATGTGGTAGCGGCTGAAGGCGTCGATGGCGTCCGTGTTGCCGGTCATGCCGCCGGCCACGTACAGGTAGCCGTCCAGGTGGACGGTGGCGATCTCCTGCCGCGCCATCGGCATCGACGCCAGCTCAACCCACGTGCCCGCCAGCGGCGTGGTGGCGGCGGCCTCGTTCGACCAGGCCGACTCGCCCGCCGCGTTCGTCGCGCGGACCCGGTAGGCATAGCTCTCGCCGGCGGCCAGGCCGCTGTCGACGTACGACACCGCGTCGGCGCCCGGGGCCGCCAGCGGAACGAAGCTGCCCGCCCCCACCTTCCGCTCGATCTCGAAGCCCGTTTCGTCGTCGGCGTTGTCCGCCCAGGCCAGGCTGATCTGGCTGTCGGAGAGGGCGGTGGCCGTCAGGGCGGTCGGGGCGGCGGGTTCGCCCGGCTGCGGCGGCTGGCTGCCCTGAATCTCGACGCTGTCGAACACGGCGGTGCAGATGGCGCCGTCGCTGTGAGCGGTGACCGCCAGGCCCACGTACACCTGGTCGCTCATGACGACCGTGGCCGAGCCGATCTCCTGCCACGCGGTGCCGTCGGCGGAGGTGAAGCCGGTGAGCGTGTCGCCCTCGCGGACGACCTTGACCCAGTACGGCGCGGCCACGCCGGCCTGGTTGTCCTTGCCGGTGGTGTCGCCTTCGGTGGTGCGGTAGTCGAACTCCGTCCCGTGCGACGGCGTGACCGTCATCGAGGCGTGCTTCGACGGGCCGGTGAGCGCCTCGCGGATCATCACGCCGGCCTTCGCCCATTCGTTGGGCTCGGTCTGGCTGACCACCCGCGCCACCACCGTCAGGTCGCCCGAGGCCTGCTGCCAGGCGAAATGGAACTCGTCCGCGTTGCCGTAGATGTCCGCCCCCGAGCCCTCGAGGGTGAAGGTCGTGCCGTCGGTGGTCATGCTGCCGGCCGCCGCGACGTCGCCGACGTCCTGGCTCTGCCACGCGACGTACTCGAACGTCGCCGTGTCATCGGCCAGGTTGCCCGCCTGCGACTGGTCCGCCACGCCGGTCACGGTCAGCAGATACGTCTGCTCGGCCAGGGCGGTCACGGTGAGGGTCACGGTCTCGTCGTCGGCCGCCAGCGACGCCGCCACCACGCTCGCGCCGCCGTCCAGGCTGTAGTTGCCGGCGGTCTCGGCGCTGGTGCGCTCGACCTTCTCGTCGAAGACGACCTCGACCTCGGTGCCCGAGACGGCCCGGGCCGAGGCGATCTGCGGCGCGACCAGGTCCGCCGGCGTGGTGTCGCCGGCCTCGTTCGTGTAGGCCGATTCGCCCGCGGCGTTGAAGGCCCGCACCCGATAGGTGTACCCCGTGCCCTCGGCCAGGCCCGTGTCGCTGTAGCTGCCGGCATTGACGCCGACCTGGGCGATCTGCTCGAAGCTGCCCGCGCCCGTGCGCCGCTCGATGCGGAAGCCCGTCTCATTGTCGGAGTTGTCGGTCCACGCCAGGTCGATCCGCCCCGTGCCGACGGCCGCCGCCGTCAGGGCCGTCGGGGCGCCAGGCGGGTCGACCGCCACGGGCAGCAGGTTCTCGTAGAAGTACGGCTCCTCGGCGTAGGCGGTCGGGCCGAAGATGTCGAGGTCGCCGTCGGCCCCGATGTCGCCGATCACGCCGTAGTACAGGCCCTGGCTGGTCGTGAGCGTCTGCCTGACCCACGTCGCACCGCCATCCTCGAAGAGGTAGACGAACACGCCGTTCTGCCCGAAGGACAGCCCGCCGACGAGGTCGAGGTCCCCGTCGAGGTCCACGTCGCCCAGCTCGGCCTGGTGGAAGCCGGTGAGCGTTTCCATGTTGTGCTCGGTCCAGGGCTCCGTGCGCGGGTCGGCCGGCGCCTCGTACCAGGAGAGCTTGCCCGTGGCGCCCTCGGCGGTGGCGAACACCACGTCGACCCACCCGTCGCCGCTGATATCGCCGATGCCGACCTTCACGGAGTTGTTCAGCCCGCTGACCGGTTGGGTGTAGAAGGCGTCGTCGATGATGAACTCGGGCCAGGGGTCCGTCCGGGCGTTGTCGGGGCCCGCCCACCAGAAGCCGTTGAGCACGATGTCGTTCCGCCCGTCGCGGTCCACGTCGCCCACGCGGAAGCCCTCGCGCGCCCGGACGGAGAACGTCCGCACCGTCCAGTCATCAACGGTGTTCTGGAAGCTGATGACCACGTGCCCGCCCTCGCCGAGGTCGCGCGTCACCACGTCCAGCTTGCCGTCCCCGTCCATGTCGGCCACGTCCATGCCGCCGATGTGGATCGTGTTCGTCAACTCCGCCACCACGTGCCGCGGCCACGGGTCGGTGGCGTCGCCGCCGGGGTTCTCGAACCAGTAGATGTGGGCGATGCCGTCGCCGCCGGAGTGGTTGTCTTCCGTGACGAGCGCGTCCGGCCGGCCGTCGCCGTTGATGTCCGCCACGGCGGAATGCCCCAGGAACGGGCCGAGGTCGTAACTGCTGTTGAAGTCGTGCTTCGTCCAGGTCGGCGCCTCGTACCAGGCGAAGACCTTCGTGCCGCCGGAGTGCTTGCCGCCCTCGAAGGCGGCCACGTCGGCCAGGCCGTCGTTGTCGAAGTCGGCGATCTGCACGCTGGTGGCCGCGGGAATGCCGCCGATGTTGACCGGGTCCGCGAAGGGCACCCACGCCGTGGTGGCGGCGATCGCCCAGTCGGAGGTGCTCGGCAGCACGATGGTGTGCGGCGCGGCGGTGAAGACGCCGAGGTCGACTTCGCTGTAGGGCTGCGCCGTGTCGACCGCGATGAGGCGCATCGGCTCCGCCGCGCCGGACAGGTCCACCTGGATGGCGCTCGTGTCCTCCTTGTAGAGGATAACGCGCGAAGTATCGGCGTTGCGGAGGGCCAGCCCGTCGGTGAGGGTGTTGTCGCGCTGGAGGTCGCCGGTGAACCGCCCGTTGGCAAACCAGAAGGTGTTGTAGGTCTTGAGCTCGTCGGCGTTGGGGTACGGCAGCGATGTGTCCGCCGTGTCGGTCTCGCTGCCGTTCGGCTGGGTGAAATTGCCCCAGATGTTGGCCACGCCGCCGGCCATCGTGGAATCCCACAGGCCCCCGCGCGTCTGCTCGTAGGTGTAGTCCTTGCCGGGGCCGCTCAGGCCCCGAACGCGGAAGCGGTCCTCGCTGAAGACCGGCTTGCTCTCGGTCTGCTGGAAGCCGGCGTCGATCGCGGCGACGTAGACGTCGTAGCTCGGCTCGTGGTGCTCGAAGCCGTAGTAGTCCGTGTTGTGGTTCCACGCCACGTCGCCGCTGTGATCGGTCCCGCTGTTGGGCCCGGTGGCCCGGCCGCCGAAGTAATGGTCCCAGCCGATCAACGCGTTGAGGTGGGTCGCCCACTGGCCGAGGTGGGTCGGGTTGGTCCACTCGTTGAGGTCGAAGCCGTAGCCCATGGACCAGCCGGGCAGAGCCCCGAGGCGGGCGGCGATGTAGCGCTGGAGGCGCTGGTCTTCCTGGCCGAGCTCGCCACCGGCCAGCGAGTCGCTGGTCCAGCCTCGCGAGCTGTCGCCCCAGGTCCACAGGTGCACGATGCCGCCGGCGTCGTGCGTTCGCGTGATCAGCTCCTCGAGCGCCTCGAACGTCCGCGGGTCCGGATTCGTCATGGCGCTGGTCACGTCCCGGTCGCCGGTTGTCGCCACCACGTCGAAGTCGAACCAGTACCCGGCCACGGACGCCACGTTGAACCCGGTGAAGCCGTGGTCGCCCAGGAACGTCTGGATGTCCGCGTCGATCTGGGCGGGCGTGTACTGGTCCGGGTAGGCGCTGTACATGACCAGTTGCGGGACGAACGGCTCGATCTCGCCGGCGTTGCCCTTCTGGCGGGCCCACTTCACGCCGTCGACGCCCTCGATCTCGGTCATGAACCCATAGGCGTCCGGGTCGGGATTCGGGTCGATGGTGACGGTGCCGGCCAGGCCGTCCAGGTCGGCGTCGGCGCTGGAGGTGACGAACGTCCACTCGCCCGTCCGCGTGCCGGCGAAGCGGAAGCTCCAGTCGTCATCGTCCGCCGGGTCGCCCGCGTCGTCGTTGGCGTAGAACATCTCCGTCGTGTGCGTCTCGCCGCTGGCCGTGTGCGTGAACGTCACCGTCGCCACGAGGTCATACGGATTGCCGGACCAGGCAGGGTTGTCCAGCGTCCACTCGACGTACGGCGCCCACAGCGTGCCCGTGCGGTCAAGATCCCCGGCGGTGTAGCTGGTGTAGAGGGTGACGACGCTGCCGCCGAAGCGGACGGGCTCGGCCCCGCGCTCGAGCGTCCGCGACTCCCCGTCGGCCGTCTCCGTCAGAAGGTTCAGGAACGGGTTGCCGTTGTAGCAGCACTCCCCGATCGTTACGGAGAGGCGCGATTCGTCGCAGACGAACATCGGGTCGGTCTTCGGCCCGGAGCTCGTGGCGTAAGCGAAGCCGCCCAGCAGCTCCGTCGTCCCGCCGCCGGTGGTCTCGATCAGCGTCCCGCCGCGCTCGGTCTTGAGCCCGAGAATCCAGAGCTGCCCGCCGTCGTTGACGATCTTCGTCTCTTCGGATTCCGTGTTGAACTGGCGGGCGTAGACGCGCTGGTGGGTGAACCGCCACGGCCCGCCGACGACGTCCTCGATGAACAGGTCCCCCGTGCCGCTGTTGGTGTAGGCCACGCCCTCGGTGCGGCGCCCCACCGTCACGTCCTTCAGCACCACCGTGCGGTCCGTGGCGTGCTCGATGGAAATCTGGGAGTAGTTCATCGCGATCCGCTCGAACACGACGACGGGGGCCGTGCCGTCCTCGAAGCGGATCACCGCGTCGCCCCCGAGCCGCCCCTCGCACCCGACGATCCGCCGCACCTCGCCGCGGACGTGCAGCACGCCGGTCAGCTCGAACCGCCCGTTGGGAAGATAGACGGTGGTCTTGCCGGCGTCGATGGCGGCCTGGAAGGCGGCGGTGTCGTCCAGGCCGTCGTCCGGGACGGCGCCGAAGTGCGTCGGGCTCGTCCACTGCGACAGGTCGTCCCACGGCACCTCGGGCGTCTCGACGATCGCGAGGTCCAGCGTCTGTAGCGGCGAGTCGAAGAGGCTGGTGACCTCGTGCGAGACGAACTCCTCGACGTACGGCCCGGCGGCGTCCTCGTCCGCCCCGGCGGTGTTGTCGATGGCCGAAGCGTAACCGCTCGTGGTCACGTTGCGGGCCAGCAGGTACGCCGAGTTCTCCACCGCCGACAGGCCCGCCGCGCCGCCCGTCCCGGTCAGCGTCGAGTCGATGAGCGCCATCAGCCCGCCGCCTTCGTTTTGCACGGCGGTCACGGCGTTGGTGCTGTCCAGTCCGCGAATGCTGACGCACTGCCCGCTGTTCAGGAAGCCGCAAACGTTCTGCCCCTCCAGCACCACGTGCTCGAACGTCATGCTGTCCACGGTGTGCGTGTACTTCACGCCGTAGTCGAAACCGCTGACGAAAAGGTTCTTCACCAGCGCCGGGCCGACCTCGTCCGAGAACGCCAGGTCCAGCCCGATCGTCCCCTGCCCGTCGCCGCTGACGATGTTCACGTCACGCAGGCACCCCTGGTTGTTGGCGATGTACTGGATGCCGGCCGCCCCGGGGTTGCCCGAGCCGGTGTCCACCGTCAGATTGCGGATGGAGTTGCCGAAACGCTGGGCGGGCTTGTATCCGGTCCAGACGACAGCCTTGGGGCTGGCGGGGTCGTCGTAGCCGGGGCAATCGTCGCGGAGCTTCAGGATCGTCCCGTCGGTGCTCTGGCCCTGGAGGATGGTCCGCTTGGCATTGTTGCCGTCGTCGGTCTCCGGCCAGCGGAGGGCGTTGGAGATGTCGTACGTGCCGTCTGGAAGGTAGATGATCTTGAGCGCGTTGGGGTGGTCGGACAGGGCGGACTGGATGGCGGCGGTGTCGTCGATCCCGTCGTCCGGGACAGCCAGGTAGGGCGCCTGCGTCACGTCGACGATGTTGCTGTCGGCGGGGAAGACGACGTTCAGGCCGCTGAGCAGCAGCCGGGGCTCCAACGACTCCACTACGGGACCGTGAGTCCGTGGCGTGGCGGCACGCATGGGCGTCGTTCCGCCCCCCCTTGCTGTTCGCTCCCGTGCGGCGCCGTGAGGCGTATGGTATGATCGCTGGATGAGGCCGGTAGGGCCGGCGCCACGCCTCGTGCGGCAGGATACTACCGGGCCGGCCGAGAAAAGTCAAGGTACTACGGGATTGCCCGTACTTTTTTTCCCGGGCGCGTGCGTTCGGCTGGACCGGACCGGGAAATGCGCTGGAAATCCTGCCCGGCATGGGTCGATAATCTCCTGGACGCGAGGGGAAGCGTATCGCCCGACCCACGGGCCGTCGACAGGATGGCGCATCGCGATGCCGCTGCACAAGATCGTTGCTCGCTACACCGACGGGAGGCTGGTCAAGGGCCACACGACCAGCTTCAGCCCCGGTGCGCCCCATTTCCACATGACCCCGGGAGACGACAGCACCGCCGGGCAGGTCGTCGTGGAGATCAGCCGGCTGAAGGCGATCTTCTTCGTGCGGGACTTCGCGGGCAATCCCGGCCGCCGCGACCACCCCGGCTTCATAGACGGCCAGCCCTACCAGGGGCACAGAATCCGCGTGGAGTTCGTCGACGGGGAGGTCATGCTCGGCTACACGCCGTGCTACGATCCGAGCATGCAAGGGTTCTTCGTGTTCCCGGCCGACCCCGACACGAACACCCTGAAGGTCTACGCCGTCACGCGGAACGTCCACGACGTGCAGTTGCTGTAAGCCCCCCCTGTCGGCTAGTCGAGCACCTCAACGTCCTCATATCCGGGCACGGCCACCTTCCAGCCGGTCTTGCCGGCGAGGAACTCGCGAAAAGCGGCGGCGCTTTCGGGTTCGCCGTGGACGACGAAGACCCGGCGCGGGGGCGCCTTCAGCGCGGCGACCCACGCGTAAAGCTCGTCGCGGTCGGCGTGGGCTGAGAAGCCGCCGACGGTCGCAATGCGTGCCCGGACGGGGTGCATCTGCCCGAGGATGCGGACCTCCTCGGCCCCGTCGATGATGATCCGCCCCAGCGTGCCGGCAGCCTGATAGCCCACGAACAGCACGGTGCTCTCCGGGCGCGAGATGTTGTGCACGAGGTGGTGCTTGATGCGCCCGCCGGTGCACATGCCGGAGCCGGCGATGATGATGCAGGGGCGCTTGACGGCGTTGATGGCCTTGGACTCCGAGACGGCGCGCGTCATCTGCAGCCCCGGCAGGTCGAACGGCGAGGTCGCCTGCCGCACCCGCTCGGCCATCTCCTCGTCGAACACCTCCGGATGGTGCTTGAACACCTCCGTGATGCGAATGGCCATGGGGCTGTCGAGGAACACCCGCATCTGCGGGATGCGCCCGGCACGCAGCAGCTCGTTCAGGTGGTACAGCAGCTCCTGAGACCGCTCCAGGGCGAAGCTCGGAATGACCACGTTCC
>CAZMDT010000092.1:0-10037 GCA_964564965.1 uncultured Planctomycetaceae bacterium
GAACGCGCAAGAATCGGGAAGAATGCGCAAGAACGCGCAAGAAGTTGGCAGGGCTGGGGCCGGCAGTCTGGGGACTGGGGGGAGCGAGGAGCTGAAGGCCGTGAGATGGGGCGGCAGGACAGGGCAGTGTCCGCGGGATGGCGCCTCCTCAATCCGTGCGGCGGACGGCGAGGGCGGTGGGAGTGGCGATCAGTTCCGCAAAGGCCACGTCCTCGTCGGTGAAGGGCTGCTCGCCTTTGCGGTAGAGGACGACGAGGCCGATGAGTTCCCCGGCCGTGGGCAGCAGCGGGACCGCGAGGATGCTGACCCCGGGCAGGTATCGCCGGACGCGTTCATCGAACAGCTCGGGCTGCTCGCCCGCGTCGACGAGGGAGCAGCGCGGCTCGCTGAGGATGTCGGCGACGGCAGGCTTGGCGAGGGCCTGGCAGAAGTTGGGCGAGTCCGGCTGGGGGACGCCGAAGCGTCCGACCATCTGGAGTTCGGCGTTGGCGTCGCAGACCAGGGCCACGCCGAACAGACCCCCCGAGCGGCGGACGAGCGTGCGGAACAGCGAGCGGAACACGTCGTCGTCGTTTCGTGCGGCGATGAGGGCGCTCTGGTAGTTGATGACGGCCTGCTGGAGGGCGAGCTGCCCGCTGAGCGTGCGGTAGGCGCTGGTGAGGTCGGCACAGGTGGTGTCGAGCCGGTGCTCGACCTGTTTGCGTTGATGGTTGATGCTGCGGGCGAGCCGGCGGAGGCGGCGTGCACGGCTGTCGAGGCGGCGGGCGCGGGCCCGGCGGGCCAGTTCGCCGCGGACCGCGTCGCGCAGGCGGAGGACGTCCAGCGGCTTGATCATGACTTCGACGGGGCGCCGGCGCGACGCCTCCGTCAGCAGCGCGGCGTCGCGGTGGCCGGTGATGACGACGGCGGGAATGTCCGCCCCGCCCGAGCGCAGGTGGTCGAGGACGTCCAGACCGCTGGCGTCGCCCAGGCTGATGTCGGTGATCACCAGGTCGGGCGTCTCGCGCCCGGCGAGGTCGATGGCCTCTCGGCCGCTGGCGGCCGTGAGCACCCGCATGTCGCTCGCGCCCAGGGCGTCGGCCAGAAGCTCACGAAGCTCCGGCTCGTCGTCCACCACCAGCACGCGCGCTGTTGTCGGATCGGCCATCGATCGTCTCCCCGGTGCCCGTCGGCGTCGTCAGCCGGTCTTGGTCCCGGCCGCCGGCAGCCGGAGGCAAACCGTCGTCCCTTCGCCCTCCGGTCGGCGGAGCCAGATCCGCCCGCCGTTGATCTCCACGTACCGCCTGGCTCGCGGGAGGCCCATGCCCGTCCGCCGGCCCGCCTGCTGCACGGAGAAGAACGGCGTGAAGGCGTTCTCGGCCGTGCGCGCGTCCATCCCCGGGCCGTTGTCCGTCACCGTCACCAGCACCGCGTCGTCCAGCTCGTCGTACCGGGCCGCCAGTCGGACTCGCGGCCGGCCGGCCGCCGCCGCCGTGCCGTTGGCGATCAGCTCCCGCAGCGCCCGGCAAAGCTGTGCCGGGTCCACGCGGACGGGGGGAGGGTCGCCCTCAACAGTTATATCGACCTCGGCCGCCCCGGCTTGAGGATGATCCGATTCCGCGAACGATTTGGCCGCCTGCTCCAGCAGCTCGACGACGCTGACGTGCTGCGGGCGGGGCTCGGGGGGGCTGGCAAGCTCCATGAGTTCGGAGAGGATGTCGCTGATCCGCTGGGCCTGTTCGGCGATGAGCCGCCAGGCGTTGCCGTCGGCGTCGGTGGCGGCCCGGTCGCGCATGAGCTGGGCGCGGCCGGAGATGACGGCCAGGGGGTTGTTCAGCTCGTGGGCGGCTCCGGCGGCCATCGCGCCCACCGCCGCCAGCGTCTTCGCCTCGGCGAGGGCGTCCTGGGTTTCGGCGAGCACCTGGGAGGCGCCGGCGAGCTGCTCGCTGAGCCGGACGGCCCGGGCGCGTCCCTGGGCGATGGCGAGCGCGAGGGCGACGGAGGAGGCGACGCCGTCGATCGCCTGCTCTCCGGCGGCCGGGGCGTCGGCCGGAGCAAACACCCCGCCGATCCAACGCCCGGCGCACACCAGCGCCTTGTGGGTGAAACGTTCCGGCACGAGCCAGCCGGCGAGCGCCTGCGGGTCGGCCAGCAGCGCCGCGAGGGCCTCGGCGGCGCCCGCGGGGGCGTGGGCGGCGGGCTCGAAGCCCTCCGCCGCGGCAGCCGTCCGCCAGGCGGCCGTCGCCGAGCCGTCGTGCCGCACCGCCAGCAGCTCCGGCGGTTCCTGGGTGACGGAGTAGGCGACGATGGGCGCCTCGGGGGAGGGCGTGTGCCCGCAGGCGGCCGCCACGACGGCCCCCACGCCGCGCAGCATCTCGCCGACCGTCGCCTCCGGATGGAGCGAGGCGGCGAAGGTGCCGAGGTGCGCCAGGGCCTGCGAGCGGGCCTCCATCGCCCCGGCGCGTCGGCGGAGGGCCTCGTTCAACCGCCCGAGTTCGGCGTTGGCCTCGGCGAGGGCCTCGCGATAGAGCGACTCGCCGTCGGCGTCGTCGAGCCCCAGCGGGCGGGCGCGCTGCTCGATGGCGCCGGGGAGGCGGCGGGCGACGTCCTCGAGGGCCGCCGCGCCCACCCCGAGCGCCGCGCCCATCTGCTCCGGCGACCGCGGGAACGTGTCGTTGCCCGAGAAGCCGAACCGCCGGCGGCGCGCCACCGCGTCGGCGAGCGCCACCGTGGCGATGAGCGGCCGGTGCGAAAGCGAGGCGGGCAGCGCCTCGAACGGCTGGTGGTGAAGCCAGACGACCTCCTGCACCGCCTCGGGCAGCCGCCAGCGCTCGGCCAGCCGGCGCCCGAAGACCGTGTGGTCCACGCCGATGATGCGGCGCTCGTAATCGGCGATGTTGCCCCCGCCGGCCTGGAGGGCCTCCAGGACGCGGAGGTAGGTCTTGGGCAGGCAGTGGTCGAGGGCGAGCTTGCCGATGTCGTGCAGCAGGCCGCAGACGAAGGCGACCTGTGGGGGCGCCCCGGCCGCCGTCCGCGGGGCCAGAAGCTCCGCGGCGCACGCCACGGCGAGGCAGTGGCGCCAGAACGCCGGCACGCCCAGGGCGGGCTCGGCGGCGCGGCGGCCGAAGGTGTCGAAGACCTTGATGGACAGCGCCGCGGAGCGGGCCGCCTCGAAGCCCAGCCGCTCCACCGCCTCCGCCACGGTCCGCGCCGGGCGCCGGGCCGCGACGTTCACCAGCGAGAGCAGCCGCGCCGTCAGCGCCTGGTCGGCGCCGATGAGGCGGATGACTTCCTCGCGCGGCTCGCCCCCCGAGCGTGCGTCGCCCCCGGCCGTCAGGGCCAGCAGGCGCGTCGCCACCGCCGGCAGCGTCGGCAGGGCCTCCAGCTCGCGCATGATGAGGTCAGCGTGGTCGGCGCTGAGTCGCTCGCCCAGCGGGGCGGCGTCGGCTTGTCGGTCGGCGTCGGTCACGTCCTTGCGCCCGGCGCGTCAGCCCTTGACCAGCTCGACGATGCGGCTGACGACCTTCTCGATGTTGAACGGCTTCTTGATGAACTCGTCGGCCCCGGCCTGCTTGAGGGCGTCGATCTCCCTGGGGTCCACCATGCCGGAGATGATGAGCACCTTGATGTGGGCGAGGTCGGGGTTCTCGCGGATGGTCCGGCAGACGACGTTGCCGTTGATGTCCGGCAGCATGTAGTCGAGGACGACGATGTCGGGGCGGAACTGCTGGGTCATGACGCCGGCGTCGTAGCCGGTGGTGGCGGTGGCGACCTCGAACCGCCCGTCGCCGGCGAGCACGTCGGCGAACAGCTCGATGATCTGCGGGTCGTCGTCGACCACCAGCACGTGGATGCGGTCGTCCTCCATCCCCTCCAGCGGGATGCCGTTGCGCTTCATGAACTCCACGAGGGCGTCGCGGGGGATCCGCCGGAACCGGCTGCCCGGAACGCGGAAGCCCCCGAGCTGCCCGCTGTCGAAGCAGCGGATGATCGTCTGCTGGCTGAGCTTGCAGACCTGGGCGGCCTCGCCGGTGGTGAACACGGCCTTGTGTCGCACGGTGCTGTCTCCTGCCTGCCTCGCCCGCCCGTCGGCGGGGTCAGTCTCAGAATCGTCCGGAACGGAGAAGCACTTAATTTCCCCAGACGTTACATTTTGCCAGGGCTTCTCAATTTAACACCGCCCCGCCGGGCCCGACAAGCCAAAACGCCGGAAAAACAGCAAGACATGAACCGACGAGTCTCCCTGGAGCCGACCGGCGAAGGTAGGAGCGAAGCCGTGCTCGTGCCCGACTTGCCCCCAAGGGTTGTGGTCGACCTTGTCGATACCGTAGGATGAGGGGGTTCTTGCGACGGGCCAAGCATGCTGAACCGGCAGAACTCCGTGCTCTACATGATCGAGCAGGCCGGAAGGCCAGTGACCCGCTTGGAGATCACCAAGTGGGCGTTCCTGCTTGCCCACGAGACGCCGTCGCGGGGAGGCCCGTCCTTCTATCAATTCCTCCCCTATCACCTCGGGCCCTTCTCGTTCTGCCTCTACCGGGAGATTGGCGGCTTGGTCTCTGACGGGTACTTGGTCGATTCCGGCAACACTTGGGATATCGTTGAAAGCATCCCGCGGCCGACCGGGGCACTGTCCCGTAGCGTGCGAGAAGACGCAGCCGGCGTTGTGGAGCGATTCCGCGGGAAGGACGCTGATGAGCTGATAGACTACGTCTACCGACGCTTCCCTTGGTACACGCTGAACAGCAAGGTCAGGAAGCTGCGGAGCAGGCCTGTCGCGCGCCCGGCCGTCTATACCGTCGGATACGAAGGGCGGCTTGTGGACGGGTTCCTTAATCTACTGCTGCGCGCGGGCGTCCAGCGCTTAGTGGACGTGCGAAGCAATCCGGTGGCGCGTCGCTACGGGTTCCACAAGCGCACTTTAGCGGGCCTGTGTGCGAACGTACAGATTGGCTACGTCCACCTCCCGGAGCTGGGGATTCCTTCCGAGCTACGGCGTGGCTTGCGGACGGCCGGTCAGTATGGGGCGCTTCTGTCACGGTACGAGGCCGAGATTCTCCCGCAAGCCGGGAAGGCAATGGAGCGTGCGGCAGCTCTGATCGCAGAGCGGGCAAGCGCGCTGATGTGCATGGAGGCCGACCCGGCGAAGTGCCACCGCACTCGGCTCGCAAAGGCAGTCGCCGGGGCGACGGGCTTGCCTGTACGCCATCTGGGGGTCCGAGATGAGATCGGGATTTGAACTCACCAAGGTCCTGATCACGGTCATGACCTACCCCTATCCGTCGCAGAGGTATCAGGAGACAGTCTGCACGGCGGGCATTACGGAGTCCCGCGAGTGGGTTCGTCTGTACCCGATCGACTACCGCTATCGACCCCGGCACCAGAGATTCCGGAAGTGGCAGTGGATCGAGGTCGCCCTTGGCCCCCGCGGGCATGGTACCGACCGCCGGGCGGAAAGCCGGGAACCGGAGTTGTCAACCATTCGACTGCTGGGAGAACCGATCTCCGCGAAGGACGCCTGGCGGGAGCGGCGCTGCATCATCGACGCGATGCCGCACAGAACCGTCAAGCAGTTGAGGGATCTATACGTCTCGCATCGCGTCTCCCTTGGGATCGTCCGCCCCAAGAGGGTGCTGGACCTGAAGGCGACGCCCGTGGCACGGGACTGGCCCGCCAAGTACCGGGCGCTCTGGTCGCAAATGCGGCTCTTCGGGCGCCAGAAGCCGCTGACGAAACTGCCCTACAAGTTCCAGTATCTTTTCGAGTGCGACGACAGCGACAAGCCATACCAAATCATGAATGAGGATTGGGAACTCGGTGTGCTATTCCTGAGGGAGCGGCAGCGCCTTGGCACGGAAGACGCGGCCGTTCGTAGCGTTCGCCACAAGTTCCTCGATGTGGTCTGTCGAGACGACAGGGACCCCCGATTCTTCATGGGCACTCGTCATCCATACAACGAGTGGCTCGTCATCGGCACATTCTGGCCCCCCAGAAGGCGCCCGAACCAGATGCTCTTTGACGCGTAGCCGCACTCGCAGAAAGCGTGCATTCCCGAAGCGCGGGGGTGGCGAGGGCCTGGCTGCCTCTGCTTCCTCCGCTTCCTCTGCGGCTGGGGGCGGAGCGGGCATAGGCTGGGGAGGCGGCGGGCGGGGCGCGGCGGGTTGAACAGGTGCCGCGGGGGCGGTATCGTTGAGCGGACGCCCCGAGGGGCTCGGCGAGGCGGCGAAGCATGGCCCTGAAGCTCAACAGAACAGGCGGCGGGCGGGTGGCGGCGCTGTGGCGCGAGCATCGCCTGGAGTGCATCCTCGCCGCCCTGGCGCTCGCCGGCGGCGTCACGATGCTGGTGGCGTGGCTCAGCGGCGAGGAGCCCCAGCAGATCCGCTACGAGGCGGTCGGCATCTGCGACCGCTGCGGGCACCGCGTGGAGATCGACCCCGGCCGCCTGCCGATGGACTGCCCCAACTGCGACGGCACGCTCTGGCCCGCCCACGAGTGCGACAAGTGCGGGTACGTGTTCGCCTACACGCTTCAGGCCGCCGCCCCGCCGCCGGCGCCCGAGGGCAAGCAGTGGGACGCGCTGCCCAAGGCCCGGCAAAGCGAAATCCTCCGGCAGCAGGAGCAGTACTACCAGGCCACGCTGCGGGCGGGCACCTGCCCCAAGTGCGGCTCGCCCAGGACGCACCTGTACCACACCGACGAGCAGAAGAAGCGGATGAGCGAATGGGGCAAGTAGGCGCGGCGGCCTGGCCGGCGTCGCGCGGCAGCGGGGTCAGGGCATGATGGTGCCCCGCCCCCAGCCGAGATACGTGTGCCACAGGTCCCGGGGGTGGTCGGGGTAGCAGACGATGCCGGGGTGGACCAGCTCCACGTGCTCGTCAAGGAACACCACGTGCATGGCGGTGTGGTCCATCTCCCCTTCGGCGGTGAACGTCTCCTGGTTGTTGAACCCGCCCTTGTAGGTGATGGTGAACTTGACGTCCTCCTTGTAGCCGTGGCGGGCCTCCAGGTGGTCGAGGATGCCCCACCCGGCGGCGTTGAGGTAGCACTGCCCGGGCCCCTGGATGAGCGCCAGGTCGGCCTGCTTCTCGGTCAGCAGCAGCAGCGTGGCCGGGTCGTCGAAGTGCGACAGCGTCTTGTGGATCCACAGCCCGCCGGTCTTGAGGACGAAGCTGTTGCCGTAGTAGCTCATGCCGCGCCCGTCGTCGTCGACGAACTTCTCGTCGCGGGCGTCGCGGTCGGAGGGGCACTCGAGGACGCTGCCGGAGTTGGCCTTGCGGATGCGGTTGCCCTCCACGTGCTCGCTGTCGAGGTAGCCGTTGGCGAGGGCCAGGTGCCACCCGCCGCGCGACGGCACGTAGCCGCCGTTGTTGCCGCCGTAGAGGTGGACGGCCCGGGCGAGCGCCTTGAGGTTGGCGGTGCAGCGGGCCTCGCGGGCGAGTTCGAGCGCGCGGTTGAGGGCGGGCGCCATGATCGTCAGCAGCAGCGCGATCAGGGCCACCACGACCATCAGTTCCACGAAGGTGAACGCCCGGGCTCGTGGGGGGATGTCTACGGCGTCCGGCATTTTCTCAGCTCCGCGCGGAGCGCCTCGTCGTCGGGGTGGTCCTTCTCGCGGGTGCGGCTCAGCTTGAACTGGTACTGCTTCTCGCCCTGCCAGGTCCGCCAGTAGACCCACTTCGTGGGGATCGTCTCGGCGTGCCCGTCGACGTACATCGCGTTGACGCCCTGGTAGTTCTCGTGGTTCTGGCAGTCGTGCGAGCCGGCCCCGACGTCCACGACCATCTGGCGGTTGTGGTAGACCAGCACCGGGCCCTCGTCGGAGCCGGTGGTCTTGTGGTCGGCGATCTGGTCGCACGCGAGGATCGCCCGGCCGGCGTCGAGGGTCTTGAGCCTCAGCCCCGGCTGGAAGCAGTAGCTCACGTTCCACGGGCGGAACGAGTCGGCGATGCCCCGGGCGAAGCGGGCGGTGGAGGCGGGCTTGGGCTCGGCGGCCTTGTTGGTGTTGTAGGCCCAGGTCCATTTGCCCCCCGGGCAGATGAACGAGGCGGGGTTGTCCACGTACTCCGGCGTGATGGCGTACCAGTTCCACAGGACGGGCACGTGCCCGGTCTTGGCGTCCCCCACGTCGTCCCAGTGCGCGCCGTGCCGCTCCTTCATCACGTACGAGCAGTTCTCGAAGTCCGACACGCTCCGGACCGAATCGGGCACGACGAAGTAGCCGTCCGGGTCGGGATACTCGAACTGCCCGTTCGGGTCGCGGCTGCCCCAGTCGTACCCGGGGCCGTCCGGGCGCTCCCGGTAGGGCGGGAAGTCGCCCGAGTGGCTCCCCGCGTAGGCCGAGAAGGCCGTGCCCAGCTCCCGCATCCGCGTCATGCAGCCCGACAGCTCCATCCGCCGCTCCACCGTCGGGATCACCGACAGCACGATGCTCGCCAGCGTGACGAGGATGAACACGACCACAAGCATCTCCACGAGGGTGAAGCCTGCGGCCGGTACGGCCCGGCATGGGCGGTCGGATGGCATAGCGTATTCGGCCCGGCGCAGCGGGTGCCGCGGCGGGCCGTGTGGCTGGCCGGGCTGCTGCGGTCATCTATTGTATCGGCACAAGGCGGGACGGCTCAACTCAGAGGTCCGGCTCGCCCGGGCCGCGCAAAACAACGGGCACGGCTCCGACCGTGCCCGTTCGGCGGGTTCCGCCAGAGACGGTCAAACCTATAAGTCCGGGAACAGCTCCTCCATGAGCTTGTTGACCGTTCCTTCCAGCCGTTCTGGCGTCTCGTAGGTTCCGTTCTCGATCTCGACCTTCACCCGCGCGATCAGGTCGGCGCGGACTTCGGGCAGCACGTGGACCTTGGCGGCAAGCCGGGCGGCGGCGGAAATCTCGATGACGTCATTGGCGCCGAGCGGCTCGGCCGGGGCGCGGGCGGCGATGCGTGCGACCGGCTCGGCGGCTTGCGGGGCCACAGCGTGGTGGATTCCGTGTACGTTGATCATCTCGTCCTCGCAACGGGCGGGCCATCCGGGGCTGGACGGAACGGCCCTGCCAACGGCCCCGGCCGCCCGCCGGTGAGTCCATCCGTGACTGCGCTTGGCGGGCGGGCCAGCCGGCCGCACTGCCCTGTATGTACTGATGGGGCCAGCCGCGCGTTCCGTTGCGGCCGCCCCGCACCTCCGTGCATCTTCCTTATCGCCCGCTCCTCCATCCGCTCTTAATTGTTTGTGACTATTCAGAGTTTGCATAACTCGCTATTCATGAACGACTTACTGGCAGATTCCGGCCGCTGCCCCGGATTCGCGGAAAAAATCCTCACCCCGCTTCATCAGCAGAATCCCCCAATTCTCGTAGCCTGTGCATCTTGACAAGCCGAGCCCGGCAATCATCCACGCCTCGCCAGGTGCACCGCCAGCGCCGTCACGTCTGCCGGCGTGATCCCGCTGACCCGAAGCGCCTGCCCCAGCGACCTCGGGCGAACCGAAGTGAGCTGCTCACGCGCCTCGTGACGCAGGTGCGGTACGACCGCGTAGTCCAGGTCCTCCGGGATCAGCCTGCCGTCGAGCTGCTGCATCTGGCGAACGGCGGCGGCCTCCTTCGCGAGGTAGCCGGCGTAGCGGGCGTCGATGACGAGCGTGTCGAAGGCCTCGCCCTGCCGGGCCCGCAGCGCGTCGAGTTCGGCTGCCACGTCTGCCGGCGCGCCGGGCAGCGCCGCCGCCAGCGTCGCCGAGGGGCCGCGCAGCCGGTCCCACAGCGTCTTGCCGTCCGTGCGCGTCTGCTTCAGCAGCGTCCTTGCCCGTTCGACGGCCCGGCGCTTGGCCTCGAAGCGCGCCCAGCGTGCGTCATCGACGAGGCCCACGTGCCGCCCGGTCTCCGTGAGGCGCCGGTCGGCGTTGTCCGCCCGCAGCGTGAGGCGGTGTTCGGCCCGGCTGGTGAACATGCGGTACGGCTCGACGATGCCCTTGGTGACAAGGTCGTCGATCATGACGCCGATGTAGGCCTGGTCGCGCCGGAGGACAAGCGGGGCCCGGCCCGCGACGCCGGCGGCGGCGTTGATGCCCGCGAG
>CAZMDT010000093.1:0-5227 GCA_964564965.1 uncultured Planctomycetaceae bacterium
CGATGTCGGCAAAGGCGGCGCCACGTCCGACCATGCGATTGTCGATGGCGCCGGGATCGGACACCAGCCGGAAGCGGTTGCGGCAGGCATCGCCGCAGTTCCAGAACAGCTGGGCCGGCTGGGCATAGGTCTGGCTCGGCTGCACGACGTTGATGTTCGATTCCAGGTGACCGTTGGCCTGGAACAGGTCGAGCCGGCCATCGAGGTCGTAGTCGAAGAAGAACAGTCCGAAGGTCAGTGCCAGCCGTGACGCGGTTAGATTCGCCACGCAGCCGTTTTCGAATTGCAGCCTGACGTTCGCGATATCCTCGTGCTCGCCCAGGACGTTTACGCCTACAGCGTCGATTCTCGTCACCGGCGAGCCGACCAGGTGCAGCACGATGTCGATGTCGTGGATCATCATGTCGAGCACGACGCCGACGTCGGCGGAGCGGAAGGTGAACGGGCTGATCCGGTGCGCCTCGATGAACTTCGGGCGGATGTCGTACTTCTGGATCGCCATGACGGCGGGGTTGAACCGCTCGGTGTGCCCGACCTGCACGCTGGCGCCGGTCTGGCGGGCGAGGCGGATGAGCTGCTCGCCCTCGGCGGGGTCGCCCGTGAGGGGCTTCTCCACGAGGACGGCCTTCCCCGCAGCCACGAACGGACGCGCCGCCTCCACGTGCCGCTGGGTGGGCACGGCGATGATGGCGGCGTCGACCACGGCGGCGGCCTCCGCGGGGTCGGTGAGCGCCCGGCAGCCCCGCTGCCTGGCCACGGCGCGGGCCACGGCGGCGTTGGTGTCCACGACGCACACGAGGTCCGCCTGCTCCATCTCGCTGAGCACGCGGGCATGCAGCTTGCCCATGTGTCCCGCGCCGACAACCGCCACGCGGAAGCTCACGGCACGCTCCTCTGTATCTTCGCGAGCTGCTCCGGCGTCAGGGATTCCCGCGCCTCCGGCGGGATGCGCCCGCGGAGCGTCTCGCGGCGGCGCCCGTAGACGCCGCGCAGGCTGCGCTGGCAGAACGCGCACAGCTCCGCCACCTTACCGTCCACGCCCAGGTTCACCAACTGCTCGATCCGCGTCTGCAACGCGAACTCGTCGTCGAACAGCTCGTGGAAGGCCTGCCGCAGGTCGATCTCCTCGCCCGGCGTCAGGCCCGCCCGGCGGACGCCCTCCTCGTTGATGCCCGCCACGATCGGCGGCGCCCCGGGCGCCGGGCAACTGAACGCCGCGTAGGGCGGCACGTCGCGACGCACCGGCGTCCGCGCGCCCACCCGGGCGTACGCGCCGATCGTCACGAAGTGGTGCACCCCGCTGAGCTCCTCGATGAACGCGCCCGTGTGCACCCGAATGTGCCCCGCCAGCATCACGTGACGCCCCAGCCGCACGCCGTCGTCCACGTAGCAGTCGTGCGCGACGTGGCTGCCCGCCATCAGCACGTTGCCGCTGCCGATGCGGGTGAGGTAGCCGCCCCCCTCCGTGCCGATGTGGGCGGTGACGCCTCGGCCGAAACGGTTGCGGTGCCCGATGGAAAGCATCGTGGGGCCGCCGGCGTATTTCAGGTCCTGCGGGTAGGCCCCGAGCACGCAGCCTTCCTCGAGCACGTTCCCCGAGCCGATCGTGGTGTGTCCGCTGACGGAGACGCGGCGGAGCAGCACGGTGCCGGGACCGATGGTGACGTTCGGCCCGACGACGCAGTACGGCCCGATCCGGGCGCCGCGCGCGATCATCGCCGACGGCGCCACCTCGCGGATGACGCTGAGGTCAACCACGGCCGTCTCCGGCGCTCGACTGGAGCGACTCGACCAGTCGCCGCACGTGCGGGTTGAGGTCGCCGCGGCGGGCGAGGCGCTGCATCGCGTCGGGTTCGGGCCCGCCGCCGGTGCCGTTGTAGAGTTCGCGGAAGGCCTCCTTGAGGGCGCGAATGTCGCCGTCGCCGAAGCCGCAACGACGCAGGTTCTCCGCGTTGACCCCGCGAACGCGGGCGGGCGAGCCCTCCACGATGGCGAACGGCGGCACGTCGGAGGCCACGCCGGCGTAGCCGTTCACGAACGTGTAGGCGCCCACGCGCACCCCGGGCTCGATCACGGGGAAGGCGCTCGTGCGGACGTAGTCCTCGATCACCGCGCCGCTGCAGATCTGCGTGCAGTTCGCGAAGATGCCGTGGTCGCCGATCGTCGCCCCCGCCCCGACGACTGACCCGATCATGATCAGGTTGTCGATGCCCACCCGCGTCGGCGGTTCCGCCGAGGCATAGACGGTCACCAGCTCGCGGATCACGGTCGCCTCGCCGATGAGGCACGCCCCCGCGCCGTCCTCCCCGCCGGGGCTCGTGCCCACCACCGCCAGCGGCAGCACGTGGGTGCGCTCGCCGAGGGTCGTCCGCCCGGTGACGGTCGCGTTGCTCTCGATGACGCAGCCCGCGCCGATGCGGACCTCCGGCCCGACGTAGCTGAACGGGCCGATCCGGACGTCGCCCGCCAACTCCGCCCCGCTCTCCACGAGCGCCTTCGGCGATATCTCAGGCATGGGGGCCCTTCTTGCGTGACGCCGGTCAGGCCGGCTCCGCGTCGACCAGCATGAACTTGATTTCCGCCTCGGCCACCACGTCGCCCTCCACCAGGGCGCGGCAGTGGCAGTGCCCCGTCCGGGGGCGGACGCGCAGCGCCCGCGCCTCCAGCAGGAGCTGGTCGCCCGGGCGAACCGGGCGCCGCATCTTCACGCGGTCCATGCTCAGCAACACCGCCACCTTCCCGGCGTGCTCGAGCCGGCGGCTGAGCAGAATGCCCGACATCTGCGCCAGGGCCTCGAGGATCATCACGCCGGGCATGATCGGCTGCCCCGGGTAATGCCCCTGGAAGTACGGTTCGTTGATCGTGACGTTCTTGATGCCGATGGCCCGCTCATCCCCGTGCACCTCGATGATGCGGTCGACCATCAGGAACGGGTAGCGGTGCGGCAGCAGGCGCATGATGCCGCGGATGTCGAGCAGCGGTTCGCGAACGGTCTGCACGCCCTTGCCGTTGCCCTCGCCCGCCTCCGCGAGGCGCTGCACGAGCACGTGGTTGAGCTGGTGCCCCGACCGGCTGGCGACGATCCGCCCCCGCAGGCGCCGACCGAGAAGCGCCAAATCGCCCACGAGGTCCGCGATCTTGTGCCGGACGTGCTCATCCCGAAAGCGCAGCTCGTTCTCGAGCGGGCCATCCGGGCGCATCACCAGGAGGTCCCGTGCGGACAGGTGCGGCCCGAGGCCCTGCTCCCGGAACTGCCGCGCCTCCTCCTCCAGCAGGAACGTCCGGGCGGGGGCGATCTCGGCGGCGAAGTCGTCGCGCCCGAGCCGGAAGCTGAGCACCTGGCGGCCGATGCTCGCGACCTCGGCGTAGTCGAGGTCGAAGAGGATATCGAGGCAGTCGCCCGGGCCGGGCAGCGCCGCCAGCGTCGCCTCGCCGGACGAGAGCACCACGGGCTCCGCGATGGCCATCGCCTCCTGCCGGGCGTCCTGTTCGACGAGTCCGGCCTGCTGGAGTGCCCGGACGAATGGCAGCGGCGAGCCGTCCGTCGAGGGCGGCTCCGGGGCGTCCAGCTCCACCACGACGTTGTCCACCCCCAGGCCCCATACCGCCGCCAGCACGTGCTCCGCGGTGTTCACCGAGGCCGATCCGTTCGACAGGCTCGTCCGGCGCGCGTCGTCCTTCTCGAGGTTCGCGGGCTGGCAGGGGATCTCATCCTGGCCGTCGAGGTCGGTGCGGATGAACACGATGCCGGTGCCGGCCGGCGCGGGCAGGAACCGCAGCCGGCACTGGCGCCCGCTGAACAGCCCCCGCCCCTCCACCAGGGCGGGTGCCTTAATGGTTCTCTGGTGATTCAAGAGCCCGCAGCCTCGCCTCCAGCTCCCGGACGCGCCTGAGCAGCTCCGGCACCTTCGGCAGCGCCTTCAACGTCCGTAGCTGCTCCCTCGCGGGCGCGGCCGGAACCCCCGCGACGGTCTGGCCGTCGGGCACGTCGCCCGCGACCGCGGAGCAGGCGGCGACCTGGGCGCCGTCCCCAAGCGACACGTTGTCGCGAATGCCGGCGTGTCCGCCGATGACGACGCCGCGGCCAAGACGCGTGCTGCCGGCGACGCCGCTCAGCCCTGCCAGGATGCACCCCCGCCCGATCTGGACGTTGTGCGCGACCTGGACAAGGTTGTCGATTTTCGTGCCGGCACCGATCCGCGTGGCGCCGAACTTCGCCCGGTCCACGCAACTGCACGCGCCGATCTCCACGTCATCCTCAATCACCACGTGGCCCGCGTGCGGAATCTTCCGGTGCGCGCCGTCCGCGAAGTAGTACCCGAAGCCATCCTGCCCGATGGCGCTGTTCGGTCCGATCCGGACGCGGTCGCCGATGACGCAGCCGGCCGCCACGACGACGCCCTCCCGCAGGACCGACCGCGCGCCCACGGCGGCCCGCGCCCCCACGACCACGTGCGCGCACAGCACCGACCCGGCACCGACGCGCGCCCCCGCACCGATGACCACGCCCGGCCCGACCGCCGCGTCCGGTGCCACCTCGGCGTCGGGCGCCACCACGGCGCTCGCGTGGGTCCCCACGGGCGGCAGATCCTCCGGCCCGGCCAGGTGCCCCAGCAGCTTCGCCAAGGCCGCCTGGACGTTCGCCACCCGGATCAGCGCCATGGGGGCCTCGGCCGGCTCCGCGGCGACGATGGCCGCCGACGCCTTGCTCTCGGCCAGCCGGGAGGCGTACCGGGCATCGGCCGCAAACGTGAGGTCCCCCTCGCCGGCCGCCGACATGGCCGCCAGCGCGCCGACCCGGACGGTCTCATCGCCCTCGACGCACCCGCCGACCAGGTCGGCGACTTCCCGCACGGTGATGGGCTTCTCAGGCGTCATCTCGCTCGGGACATGATAATTGGCCGGACGGCGCCCTTCAAGCCAGCGGACCCGCCGGCTCCCGTCGCCGTGCCCCCACAGCCGCGTGAGGGCGCGCGGCCCCGCTCCTCGTCTACCGGCCCCGGCCCGGCGGGGCGGGGCGCTACGGAGTGCCCTCGCGCTGCGCCTCGTTCAGGCGCTTGTGCACGTCGCCGGTGAGGTCGATGCCGGCTTCGCTGTAAAGCACTTTGCGGCGCGAGATGTGGTCGAGCATGACGGCGAGGTCCGTGGCCTCCACGCCGCGGTGGTCCTGATACAGGACGACCTGGATGCCCCGCTCCTTCGCCAGGCGAGCGACGGCCTCGACGAT
>CAZMDT010000093.1:5237-9938 GCA_964564965.1 uncultured Planctomycetaceae bacterium
CTCGAGGTGCCAGAGGCGCAGCTCGGCCTCCTCGAACTTGACCCAGGCCTCGCGGTCGAAGGCGAGCTGGTCTCGCTTCCGCCGGCTCTCCTCGTATTGCTTGCTGCCGGGCTGATACTCGGCGAGCATCTTCGTGAGGGCGTCGATGTCCTGCACGCGCTTCTGGTCCGCCGCCTTGAGGGCGGCCCGGCGCTGGTTCAGCTCGTCGTTCAGGGCATTCGCACGCTTGCAGTGGGTGAAGACCTCCCCCACGTCGCAAATGGCGATCCGCGTGGCGGCGCCCGCGTTGCCGGCGCGTTGGGCCAGTGCATTGGTCAGCGCGCACGCCGCGACGAAGGCGACGGCGGCCAGCAGTACGTGTGTCCTCGTGATTCTCATGTCGTGCACCTCAGAATGACCAACCGATGTTGAAGTTAAACACCTGCGTGTTGTCCAGGGGGTCCTTGCTGATCGGGAAGCCGAAGTCGAACGTAATGGGCACGGGCCCGAGGAACGGCACGAACCACCGGAAGCCGAACCCGGCCGACGCGCGGTACGTGGTGACCGCGCAGCTTTCTTCGACCGTGCCCGTGTCGAGGAAGACCACGCCGCGGACCTGCTTGTCGAACAGGGGGAATTCGTACTCGCCGCCGAGGAAGAACGCGAAGTCGCCGCCGATGGGCTGGGTGGTGCCCGGGCTGCGCGGGCTGATGCCGCGGTATGCGAAGCCGCGGATCCAGTTGGCCCCGCCGCCGTAGAAGCGCTCGAAGACGGGCGCCTCGCCGGCGATGGCGTTGACCGCGACGCGGACCTTCAGCACGTGCTTGCGGTCCAGGGCGTCCATGTACACCGTGTAGTAGTACGCGTAGCTCGCGCTGGCGCGTCCGAAATCGAAGTCGCCGAACACCTGCTCGTAGCTCACCCGCAGCCGGTCGCCCGTGCTCGGGCTCAGCGTGCTGTCGGTGCGGTCGCGGATCAGCGAGGCCTTCACCGCGTACAGCACGTGGTCGCCCCGCAGCGCCACCAGCTCCGGCGGCGCCGTGGCGTCCAGGTTGTCGATCCGGACGCCCTCGGGGCGCACGGCCACCTCGCCCTGCCAGCGGTTCTTGAAGCGGTGCCCGACGGTGACGGCGGCGCCGTAGCGGGTCTCGTTGTAGCTCTCGCGCTCGCGCTCGTACAGAAACGCCTGCACGCCCAGCGAATACGGGCGGTCGCACAGGTACGGCTCCTGCCACGACACGTTGAAGCGCGTCACCTCCACGCCGGGGTAGGCGGCCACGCGCAGCAACTGGCCGGCGCCGCGCCACGTGTCGCGGCGGAACAACTGCGCGAACGACTTCGGCCGCGCGTACAGGTTGAAGTTCTGCTCCTCGACCGTGATGCTCCCGACCAGCCCGTGGTCCGTGCTCACGCCCGCGCCGATCATGAAGTGGGCCGTCTCCTTCTCCTCGACGCGGACGAGGACGTTGCGGACGCCGGGCGCCTCGCCGACCGGGCGGATGACCGCCTCGCGGAACAGCTGCGTCTCCAGGAGGCGGGCGCGCGCCTGCTGCATCGCCGTCGTGTCGAACCGCTGATCGGGATAGAACCGAAGGAGCCGGCGGATGACCCGCTCCTCCGTCACGGTGTTGCCGCGGATTTCGATCCGCCCGACCAGGAACTGCTCCGATTCGTGCACGATGAAGCTGATGTCAACGACGCCTTCGTCTTCCCGGAAGACCTCCCTCGCCTGGACGCCCGATTCGATATAGCCCAGCTCGCCGTAGGCGCCCTGCACCTGCGACACGTCGCGCGCGAGCTTGAGCGGCGTGTAGAACACGCCCGCGCGCAGCACCAGCCGGCGGGCGAGCTGCTCGTCGCTGAACAGCGCGTTGCCCTCGAACGTCACGCGGCCGACGCGGAAGCGCTGGCCCTCCCTGATGACCACCGTCAGCGTCGCGCTTTCCTTGTCCTCGGAGAACTCCAGAAGCCGCCCCACCTCCACGGCCAGGAAGCCTTCCTCGACGTACATGTCCCGGATCGTCTGGACGTCCTTGTCGATCAGCTCCATGTCGATGTTGCCGCTGAGGAACGGCCAGAGCCGCCGCGTCGTCTCGATCCGCTGTCGCAGCCAGAACGACGAGAAGAACTCGTTGCCCCTGAACGCCAGCGCGCGGATCCTCGGGTGGGCGCCCTCTCGGACACGGTAGATCACCTTGTTCCGCAGCTCGAGGATGATCTCGTCGAACACGACCATCGCCTCGAAGTAGCCGGCGCCCTGGTACTTCCGGGCGATGGCGTCCCGGCCGGCCCTCACCAGGGCGATGTCCACCGGGTCGCCCACGGCGAAGCCCAGCTCCTTCCGCAGCTCCTCTTCGTCAAAGGCCTTGTTGTCGAGAAACTCGATCGCCGCCACGAGCGGACGCTCGGTGACACTGAACGTCACGACGATGCCCCGGTCGGTGGGGGTGCGGGTGGCGACGGCGCTGTCGAACTGCCTGCTCTCCAGGAGGCGGCGGACGTCGGCCTTGACGATGGCGTCGTCGTAGGGCTCACCGACGCGAATCTTCACGTAGGTCAGCACGGCCTCCCGCGACAGGCGCTTGTTGCCCTCCACGTGGACGTCCGCCACGACGGTCGGCGCCGCGACGGCGCCGTCGGCGAGACAGGCCAGCAGGGCGCCGGCCGCCAGCGCCGCCACGTGGAATCGCCTGCTGCTCATCATCCGTTCCGGAATGACCTCGGGAAGCCGGCCCGTGCCGGAGGCGCCCGCCCGCCGGCGCACCAGCCGCCGCGGGCGAGGGATTAGCTGCCGGACAATACTCGTGGCGCGGGCGCTTGTCAAATGCGTTTCGGGAGCCCCCGCCCAGCCGCTCCGCCCATGAGGGCGGATCATCGGGCTATGCGTTGTCGGCCGTCTCGGCGCACGGGATCGCCCCGGCCGGAGCCGCGGCGCCGGCGCCGCCCGCCGCCGCCAGCGCGTCGGGCAGGCGGTAGAAGTACACGATAATCATTTGCCCGGCGAGCGCGCCGAACACGTGCCACAGGAAGTGCGACCCCATCGGCAGAACCTGGTGGACCCAGTGCGCGGGGTGGCGGACCGCCCAGGCGTCGAGCGTCCTCATGCTGATGGCGACCAGGAAGAACACCGCCGCCAGCAGCGGAAAGATGCCGTTGCGCCATCGCGTCTTCCACAGCACCCCGACGGCCGACGCCGCCACCAGCACCGCCATCGTCGTGTAGGTGATCGCGATCCCCATCTGGCGGAAATACCGGAAGAACACCCGGAAGTTGAGCGTCTGGAGGATGACCACGGCCGGAATGATGAGCAGGGCGTACCACCAGCGCTTCAGCAGCTTCGACCACAGGTAGATGCTGCCCGCCAGGCAGAGGATGGCGATGGGCATCCAGTCCATGAAGAGCCAGACGCGCTGCCCGCGGAAGGCATGGTAGACGGTCCCGCCGACCGCCCCGATCACCATCAGCGGCAGGCAGGCCGTCAGGAACGCGTGCTTGCGGTACTGCCCCCGCAGCCTGATGACCCAGGACACGGCCATCAGGAGGAACAGCGTCGCCGAGGCCGCGTTCCATGGCTCCACGAGAACCCGGTGCATGTCCGTCTCGACGTATATCGGCCCGGCCCCGGGGCGCCGCCCGGCGGCCTGGACGGCTAGGTGAATGAGCATCGTGGCGTCAGGCATGGACGGTTCCTGTGTGGCGTGCGGCAGTCAGCCCATTATATCTGGCTGCGCTCGCGTTCGGGCCGATGGCGCCGGCGCCGCCGCCGCCCGGCGGGGCGCCTCAGAAGGGCACGCCGCGCGGCTCGGCGTGGTCCGGGGCGGCCATCTCGAAGCGGGTGTAGTTCGGGATGAAGCGGAACTTGACGATGCCGGTGGGCCCGTTCCGCTGTTTCTCGATGATCAGTTCGGTGGTTCCCGTCGGCTGGTAGTCGCCCTCGCCGGTGTGGTAGTAGTCCTCGTTGTGCAGGAGCATGACGACGTCGGCGTCCTGCTCCAGCGAGCCGCTCTCTCGGAGGTCGCTCATGCGGGGGCGGTGCCCGGGGCGGTCGGCGGGCTGGCGGTTGAGCTGGGCCGCCGCCACCACCGGCACGTTCAGCTCGCGGGCGAGGGCCTTGAAGCCGCGGGAGATCTCGCTGATCTGCTCGTGGCGGCTCTGCGCCCTGCCGAGGTAGCTCATCAACTGGATGTAATCGACGAAGACGCACTGGATGTCGTGCTGGCTCTTGAGGCGCCGCGCCTTCGCCCGCAGCGCCAGGATGGTCAGCATCGCCGAATCGTCGATGAAGATCGGCGTCTCGTACAGCGGCGCCGCCGCGTCGCGCAGGCGCACGAACGCCTCATCGCCCACCATCCCCCGCCGCAGGTCGCGAAGGTCGAACCGGGCGTGCGAGGCGAGCAGCCGCTGCGCCACCTGCTGCCGCGACATCTCCAGCGAGAACAGCGCCACCGGGCGCCCGTCCGTCACCGCCATATACTCGGCCATGTTCAGCAGCATGCTCGTCTTGCCCATGGACGGGCGGGCCGCCAGAATCACCATCTCCCCCGGCTGAAAGCCGCTGGTCAGTTCGTCGAGCGGGTCGAAGCCGGTCGCCACGCCGGTGATCCGCTTGCCCGTGGTCTTCTCAAGCGTCTCGAAGACCTCCACGATGAGGTTGTTGAGCGTGGCCATCTCCATGCCGCCGTGCTCGGAGCGGATCTCGAAGACGCGCTGCTCGGCCTCGTC
>CAZMDT010000094.1:0-9937 GCA_964564965.1 uncultured Planctomycetaceae bacterium
CATCGCGTACTTCGCGACAATTTCATCATATGGGACGCGGCCCGCGAGGTCGAGGCGTTCCTGGCGGGCGAGGCCGACGCCGGACGCCTCCGCCTGCCCGGCAACGTCACCTGGCGCATCGAGGGCTCCTTCCAGAACGAGCAGCGGGCCAACGAAACCCTCCGCGTTGTCGTGCCCGCGGCGCTGCTGCTGATCTTCATGATCCTCTACCTCCAGTTCCGCCGGCTCTCCACCACGCTGCTCGTCTTCGGCGGCATCGCCGTGGCGTTCTCCGGCGGGTTCCTGCTCCTGTGGCTCTACGGCCGGGCGTGGTTCCTCGACGGCCACGTCCTCGGAAAGTCCTTGCGCGACCTCTTCCAGGTCCACGGCATCAACCTCTCGACGGCCGTGTGGGTCGGCTTCCTCGCCCTGTTCGGCATCGCCACCGACGACGGCGTCGTGATGGGCACGTACCTCGAGCAGACGTTCCGCCGGCGCCGCCCGGCCGACCGGGCGGGGATACGCGAGGCCGTCGTCGCCGCCGGGACGCGGCGCGTCCGCGCCTGCCTGATGACCACGGCGACGACGATTCTGGCCCTGCTGCCGGTGATGACGAGTTCCGGGCGCGGCAGCGACATCATGGTGCCGATGGCCCTGCCTTCCTTCGGCGGGATGATCATCGAGGTGCTCACGATGCTGATCGTGCCGGTCCTGTACTGCCTGGTCCGCGAGCGCCGCCTCCGGGGGGGCCTCCTGCCGGCAGAGGCCGATGCCGCTCCGTGAGCCCGTCGGACGCTGGCGGGCCGTCGGCGGCACGCGTACCATGCCGCACCGGCACGGCCATGGCGGATTCCCGGCTCAAGCTCCTCCTGCAGACCGTTGCGGTGCGGACGCAGTTCCCGCCGTTCGTCTGGCTGTACCGTCTGCTCTATGCGGGGGCGATCCGCCTGTGCGTCAGCCGGCTCCGGCGGGTCAGGGGGGCCCGGTCGATCCACCTGTGGCGCGGCCTGACCGGCCAGCGCCCCCTGTGGGGCGCCAGCGACATCGACCTGCTGGTGATGGTGGCCGGGGTGGAGCATGTTCCGGGCGCCGTGCAGGCCTACGACCGCCTCCGCCGCTTCGTCCCGATGCTCGCCGAGGGCCAGGTCACCATCGTCCACCCCCTCCGGCTGGAGATGATGTACCGCTACATGCCCTGGCACCGCAGCCGCCTCGGCGCCGCCCGACAGAGCTGGGTGCGCCTCTGGGGCGAGGACATCGGGCAGTACCTGCCGGACCTGTCGTGGGACGTCCGCGACTACGTCTGGGAGGAGTTCAAGGGGATCTGGGGCTTCCACGTCCGGGAGTTCGAGCCGGACGACCCTCGCTCCCTGTGGCTGCGGCGCTACGACGCCTACAAAGCCCTGGCGGACTCGGCGCGGATCGCCCGTATCGTGGACGGGGCCGACCCGCGGCTCTCACGCGATGACGCCATTGTGGAGGCGGCCCAAGCCTATCCGGACGTCGCCCCCACGCTCCACGAGGCGCAAAGCTGGCGGCGGCGCGCCATGAAGCGCCGGCCCCTCCCCGCCGATGAAGTGACCGACGCGCTGCTTTGCCTGGCCCGCCGGGCGCTGGCGCCGCAGCCGATCGTGCCGCGGCATCCGCGCCGGCTGCGGCTGATGGCGGCCGACCCCGATGCCGTCCGCGAGCTGATGGGGCAGGAGAGCCTGTCGCGGCTGGTCCGTGCCCGCCGCGTGCTTGAGGGCATCGACGCCGCCATCGTGACGCCGCTGCTCTACCTGCGCCCGTTCCAGCGCGTGAGAATGGGTCGGCAGTCCATGGACGGGCACTGGATCGACACGTTTCTCCTCGCGCTTATCGGCCGGCGCCCGCCCGTGGCGAACCTGCGCGAGTTCCTGCGTGTTCTGGGCCCCTGCCCGCATCCGGTGACGGTCGCCGTGTCCGACGGGACGTTCGCCTTCGTGGTGAACCGAACGTGGAAGCTGGACGTGGCGGTCCCGGCGACCCGCCCGGACGCCTTCCCCTCGCCGGAGCATACAGCGCCGTTCGAGGAGGGGCTGCGGATCTCGACCGGGCAGGAGATGGTGCTGCCCCTGCGCGGCCCGGACGACCTGCTCGTGCGCACCGCCACCATGGTCGCGTCGCTGCGAAGCCGCGCCGCCTGCCTGCTCAACGACCGCCAATACCTGATGCGCCTGTGGGAGGCCGGCAGGATGGTCTGCATCGTGCAGCAGGCGGACCGCGCGGTGGCCGAGGCGCCGGTGATCAGCCCCCAGGCCGTCGAGGCGCTCGCCCGCGCGACGCCCGAGGACGAGCCGACGCTGCGCGCCATCCACGCGGAGTACCGGCGGGGGGTGAAAGGCCAGGCGTCCCGCGCCGGACAGCACCGTGCGTGGGTGGCGGAGTACTCGCGCCGGCTGGAAGGCGCCGTGCCCGTCCTGCAACAGGCCCTCGCCGAGATGCCGCTGCTGCGGGAGCCCTAGCGCCGCCGGCGGCAGGCTCAGCCCCACAGGCGGTCCAGCACCTCCCCGACGGCCGGCACGCGCTCCGGCAGCCCCAGGGCGTAGCGGCGCATCCAGTCGCGGTGGCGGCCCATCTGCGCCGGCTCGCCTCTGAGGACGTGCACGTAGTCGCGCAGGGCGGCGCGGAGCCCGGGCTCGGCCTCGGGCGTCAGCCGCACCAGCGCCTCAGCCACCTGCTCGCACAGAACCGGCAGCTCGGCCACCGCCCGGTCCGCCTGCTGAACCAGCCACGCCATGCGCCCGGCCTCCCAGAACAGCAGGCTGTATTGCCGGTCCGTGAGGGCAGGCCCGGACGGGGCGGCGATGTTGTGGACCATGGTCGCCGCGCGGACGGTGAGGTCGTCCGGATGGCGGAGGGGCAGGTCCAGCTCGCGGGCGCCGGCGAGTTCCACGCCGTCGGCGAAGGGCACCGTGCTGCGGAGGTCCGGGAAGGCGTCCGGCCGGGTGGCCGGCGTGCCGACGGTGAGCCTCTTGGTGTCATTCATGGCGAAGGCGAAGCGGCCGTCGGACCAGACGGCCGTCACGCGCCGGCGGTTGAGGGCGAAGAGGCGCAGCATGAGGCGGAAGGTCTCAACGGGCGGGCGGCGGGGCGGGCCCCCGGAGTCTGGGCCCGCGGGGCGCGCGACGAACACGAGCAGGAACATCTCCAGCCAGTCCCCGCGCAGGTGCCCCTCGCGTGCCACGTAGGCCCGCTGGTACGGCCGGAAGTACACCAGCGGCGCCAGGACCGCCCTCTCGGCGAGGTCGCCGACGGCGCGGCGCGCGGCGAGCACGTTTGCCAGCTCCGCCTCGCCGAGGGCCAGACGGACCGGCTCGCCGCGCAGCGGCAGCAGGCGGACCCGCCGGGGGAACCGCCGCCCGGCCGGCTGGTTCTCAAGCGCGCGCCGCCCGAGATGGATCATCGCGTCGACGGCGCCCTCGAGGGGCAGGGGCGTCCGGGCGGCGAGGCGGCGCCGCCCGCGGCGCAGCTCGCGAAGCGCGGGGGCGATGTCGGGAAAGGCCTCGATGGCCTGGTCGAGGGCTTCCTCGCGGCCCACGTTGGGGTCGCCGCCGCCGGCGACCAGGGCGTACCGCGCCGTCTCGGCCACCAGCTTGTACAGGGTGTAGCGGCAATACCAGCGCGGGCTGCCCGCCGCCTCCTGGCTCAGCGTCAGCAGGAAATAGCCCCACGTGATGAACAGCTCCTCCCAGATGACGTCGCGCCGGTCGTCGCCGAACGGCGGGATCACCGCGTTGAGGTCCTCGCCCCAGAGCCTGCGCCAGTGCGGCCGCTCGCTGTCAAAGCGGCTTCGCGTCCAGGGCGAGTGGCGATACATCAGCCGCAGCCGCTGCCGGCTCCAGACGGCGATCTCGTGCCCCGCCAGCATGGGGGCGAACCGGCCGAGGCGGCGGTGGGCCGCCTTCACCGCGGGGGCGTCCTCCTCGTGCTCGACAAGGGCGATCATGTCGATGTCGCTGAGGCCCCAGACGGGGCGCCCGTGCGTCATGCCCCGGAGGAGGTACAGCGCCCGCAGGCCCCGGAGGCGCGCCAGGCGGCACGTGCACAGACGCGTCGCCGCGGCGTACACGAGGCGCCACAGCCAGACGAACGGCGGGAACTGCGTGCGAACCGCGAAGCCCTGCAACATCAGTTTCAGGCGCGACTCGGCCACGGGTTGTCTCCGGGGAATCGGCGAATGCTACGCCCGCCCCGGTCGCCAATCAAGCTGCGCGCGGCGCCCGGAAGCTGTCGAGCAGCCGCCGCACGTCCCGCCTCTTGAGTTCCCTCAGCGCCGCCAGCAGCGCCGCGTACACGCCCGCCAGGGCGGCGAGCTTCGGCACGACCCGCCAGCCCGTCGCCGGCCAGACCAGCCCCAGCGCCAGCACCGCCCCCCCGGCCACGCCGCAGCGCAGCGCCGTTCGCCACGGCGGCAGCACCCGGACCAGCCGGTACGCCATGCCTGCCGCCATCGCCGCCCCCACGCCGAACGTCGCCACCGACGCCGCCGCCGCCCCGAGGATGCCCATACGGGGGACCAGCAGCGCGTTTCCCCCGGCCGCCACCGCCACCAGCACGAACGACGCCGCCATCCGCAGCCCGGGACGGTCGGCCGCGCCGATCAGCCCGAAGCAGCACTGCATCAGGCCGCTCAGGAACACCGCCCACACGACGACCACGAGGCAGCCGCTGGCGGCGGCGTACCGGGCGGTGAACAACAGCGTGACGATTCCCTCGGCGGAAGCGGCCGTGATGAAGCAGACCCCGCCGAACAGCAGGATGACGAACCGCATGGCCTCGCGTGCGATGTCCCTGGCTCTGGTGGCGTGGCCGGCGCCAAGCGCCGCCGACATGTGCGGGAAGATGGCCGTCCCCAGCCCGCCGACGATGAACGACGGGAAGCGTGCCAGGGCGTAGGCGGCGGCGTACAGGCCCGCCTCGCCGGCCGGCAGCAGCGCCTTGACCAGCCAGATGTCCAGTGTCGCCGCGGTCCGCAGGGCGACGGTCGTCGGCAGCGACACGCCCGTCCAGTGGGCCGTCCGCGCCGCCATGGGCGGATACGGCACCCGCGGCCGGTCGCGGAGTTCGGCCCGCAGGAAGGCGACCACCAGCGGCGCCGCCACGACGGCCCCTGCCAGCAGCGCCCCCACGGCGCCGGCGGCGCCGAAACCCAGCGCCAGCAGGGCGCAGGCGGCGACCGCCCGGCACGCCGAGACGATGAGGCCCACGAGGCTCGCCCGCGCGAACCGGTGCATCGCCGCGAGCAGCGCCGTGCCCACCGCCAGCACGGCCATGAACGGCACCTGGAGCGAGGCGATGCGGAACAGCGGCGCCAGCTCGGCGTCCCCGAACAGCCGCGCCAGCAGCGAGGGCGACACCGCTAACGCCGCGAACAGCCCCAACGTCGCCAGCGAGTACCACTTGCCCGCGAACGCCAGGGCGGCGGGATAGCGGGCGGGGTCTTCGGAGACGATCTTGCGCAGCCCGGGGAGGATGATGCAGTGCACCACCGCGCTCAGCCACGACAGCGCGAACAGCACCGTCACGAACCGCCCGTAGTCCGCCGTGAGCAGCCACCGCGCCGCGAGGACGTGGATGACCGCGTTCGAGACGAGCCCGGCTGCGTTGGCGAGCGACATGAACAGCGTTCCGCGGCCGACGGACTCGGGCCGGGCGGCTGGCGAGGAAGCTGGCACGGGACTGTCGTTCATGGATGGCGCCTGTGGGGCAGAGCGTATCGCGTCCGGCGGGGCATGGAAAGCCCGCGACGTCTCGCCGGAACGGGCACCCATGCGCGCGTCGGCTGCGGCGGCGGGAAGCCGCCGCCCGGTGGCGCAGAGCACATTAAGCTCGACGCCGGGCCGGGGGCGGCGGAGAATACCGAGGCGGACGCCTGCCCGGACCGCGTGCGTCGCCCCGCCGCTTTGAACAGGATGCCCTGGAGATGCGCCAAGCGAATGCCGTCGGAGTTCCCGCCGTGGCGGCCCTTCTGCTGCTCGCGATGGCGGCCCGGCCCGCCTGCGCCCAGCCATCGAAGACGTGGCGCTACGGCACGTGGAGCAGCAGGACCCCGTTCAGCAGCGCCGCCGGCGAGGTGATCAACTACTACCTCTTTACGCCGACGGTGGCCGCCGAGGGCAGGAAGCTGCCCCTGGTCGTCTGGCTGCACGGCGGGATGAGGGCCAACGGCGTCGGCTCGCCGACGTTCCCCCAGGACGCCTTCTATCGCGACGAGCACCAGAAAGACCACCCCGCCTTCTGCCTGCGCCCGGTGGCGATCGTGGGCCAGAACTGGGCCACCCCCCGGGGCGCGGGCACCGGCTCGCACAAGATGCCGGCCCAGCCGTCGAAGTCGCTCCAGGCCGTCATCGAGCTCATCGACAAGGTCAGCCGCGAGAACCCCATCGACGAGGCCCGGCTGTACGTCGTCGGGGCGTCGATGGGTGGGTACGGCACGTGGGATCTGATCCAGCGTTTTCCGAAGAAGTTCGCGGCCGCCATCCCCATCTGCGGCGGGGCCGATCCGTCCCGGGCCGACAGCATCAAGGGCATGGGGATCTGGATCTTCCACGGCGACCGGGACCCGTTCGTTCCGGTGCGTGCATCGCGGGAGATGTTCGCGGCGCTGTTGAAGGCTCGCGGCGAGGAGCCGGTGGTCCAGGACACCCCGGCAGCCGTCTTCCGCGCCTCGCGCGACGGGCGGATCCGCTACACCGAGTACAAGCGCGCGGGACACAACCCCGCGTGGGACAACGGGCTGGCGGAGCCCGACATCGCAAACTGGCTGTTCCGCCACACGCGGGCGCCCGGCGAGCAGAAGGCCGGCGGGCACGCGACCTCCGCACCCTCCTCCAGGCCCGCCCCGCCCCCCGGCAGCGGGCGGGCCGATTGACGCCTTCCGGCGCCCGCCGGTATAGTCGCGCCGGTTCCTGGACGTCGGCCGGGCCCCGGGGGGCATGCGCCGCCCGGCCCTTGGCCCCCCGGGCGAAGGCGTGTCAAGCGTGCCGAGCGTTTCCTTCGACATCTACGGCCTGGGCATCACCGTCACCGCCGACGACGAGGGCGTCATCGAGGACGTCTCGCGGGACTTCTCCTACTTTCTCGGCCCGGCCGGGGCGGGCGGGGCGCTGGTGGAGGTGCGGTCCGAGCCGCTCTGTCGCGAGGGCCTGCCGCCGCTGCCCGCCGCCTTCCACACGCCCCGCAACACCGTGTACCGCGACGGCGACACGTCGTACATCGACTACGGCGGGCGAGCCATCGCCATCTGCCACGGGCGCCGGCGCGCCTGCACCATCCGCTGCGACGACCGCGACCTCGCGCACGAGATCGCCTACCTCACCCTCCTGTCGCGCGCCGGCGAGCACCTGGACGCGGGCGGGCTGTTCCGCGTGCACGCCCTCGGGCTCGCCGTCGCCGGGCGGGGCGTGCTCATCCTGCTGCCGATGGCCGGCGGGAAGACCACGCTCGCGCTGAAGCTCCTCGAGGCCGGCGGGGTGAAGCTGCTGTCAGAGGATTCCCCGCTGATCCGCCGCGACGGGATGGTGCTGCCGTTTCCGCTGCGGATCGGCGTGCGCGCCGGGCTGGAGCCCCCGGGCGTGCCGCCCGCGATGCGCCGCACCGTGGAGCGCATGGAGCACGGGCCAAAGACGCTCATCGACGTGGCGCACTTCGGCGGCCGCATCGCCGACGCCGCCTGCCCCATCGGCGCCGTGCTCGTCGGGTGTCGGCGGCTTGCCGGGCCGGCGGACATCCGCCGCCAGCCGCGCCGCAAGGCCGTCGGGGCGTTCGTGAAAAACGCCGTCGTCGGGCTCGGCCTCTACCAGGGCATGGAGTTCGTGCTCGAGCGGTCGTCGTGGGAGGTCTTCAGCCGGGCCGGGCTTGCCATGCGCCGCCTCTGGTGCAGCCTCGCCGTCATCCGCCGGGCCGAGGTCTACCGCTTCGATGTGGGCCCCGACGCCGACGAAACCGCCGCCGCTCTCGGCGGTTTCCTCGCCGGCCTCGCCGACCGGTGGCCCGCCTGCGGGCGGTAACCTTCACTCGCCGCCCGGGCCCGGCGGCTACGCGGCAGGCGGGGCGAGCGCGGGGGGGTGTGCGACGTCACGGGCTTCGCATCGCGGCCAGCGGCGATCCAAAAGGAAACCACGAGATGACGACAAGACACGGAATCCTGATGTTGATTGCGGCGGCAGCCCTTGCCGCACCGGTCCTGGCCGCGAGGCCCGGCGCCGACGACCCCGCCGACCTGCGGAACGTCGTCTACCCCGTGGCCGCGAATGTCCTGGACGTGACCAAGCCGCCCTACAGCGTGGACAACACCGGCAAGACCGACGTGACCGAGACGCTCAACAGGATCCTCAAGACCGAGACGGGGCACCTGCGCGTCATCTACCTGCCCAACGGCACCTACCGCGTCTCCGCGGGGCTGAAGATGCCCGAGCGGATGTTCACCACGATCATCGGCCAGAGCCGCGACGGCGTGGTCATCAGGCTCGACGACCACAGCAAGGCGTTCGCCGACGCCGCCAGGGAGAGCTGGCTGCTGGACGTCACAACCGGGGGACAGGCGAGCTTCGCGATCAACCTGGTCAACTTCACGCTCGACACCGGCAAGGGCAATCCGGGCGCCAGCGGGCTTCAGTTCCACGTCAACAATCAGGGCACGCTGCGCAACGTCGTCATCCGCAGCGGCGACGGCCAAGGCGTGATCGGCATGCGCGAGCACGGCGGGCCGATGATGCTCGAGGACATCACCATCGACGGCTTCGACACGGGCGTGCATCTCATCAAGGCCAACATCATCACGATGGAAGGCATCACGCTGCGCAACCAGAAGAAGCTGGGCATCCACGTGCAGCGTCCGGCGGTGGCCATCCGGCACCTGCTCAGCGAGAACGACGTGCCGGTCTTCAAGGGCGAGCAGAACCCGGCCCGCCGGAACGAAGCCGCCGCGGGCCTGACGCCGCTCTACTGCGTGGCCTCGGTCATCGACAGCAGGTTCGTCGGCAGGGGCGGCGCGGCCAAGCTGGCCGCCATCGAGCACGCCGACGTGCTGTTCCTTCGGAACGTCGACGTCGAGGGCTACAGGCTTGCCGTCGGAACGACGCGAGGGCCGGGCAAGGACCTCTCGGCCGGGCACGTGAAGGAGTGGACGTCACACCCGCCGATCACGGGCTTCGACACCGACCCGCGGTCGCTGAACCTGCCTGTCGTGGAGACGCCGGACGTGCCGTGGGAGCAGGTTGGAGCCAAGTGGGCGAGCGTGCTGGAGTTCCGCAAGGACGCCGAGGGGGATGACGACGGCCCGGCTTTGCAGCGGGCCATCGACTCCGGCGCGACGACCGTCTACTTCCCCTACGTGGAGGTGGAGTCGCTCAGGAAGGCCGGCAAGTTCGCCCGGCGCAACTTCACGATCGCCAGCCCGGTCAAGGTGCGCGGCAAGGTGCAGCGGATCATCTCCGCGGGCGGCTACATCGCCATGAAGGACTATCTCATCGAGGTCGTCGACGGGGAATCGCCCGTGGTGGTCTTCCAGCAGATTCGCGGCGGATTCACCGCCAGCAACATGCGCATCGTCCACAACAGCGCCCGCACGCTGGCGATGCGGCAGATGAGCGGGGTTTCGCTGCACGGCAAGCGCGGCAAGGTCTTCGGCACGGACTGCGTCGGCAAGCAGTGGGTGCTGGAAGGCGGCACGATGTACCTGCGCCAGTACAACTGTGAAAGCGGCACCCCCAAGTTCCTCAACAAGGGCGGCACCGCCTGGATCATGCCGCTGAAAACCGAAAATGCCGGCCACATACTCACCTCCGAGCCCGGCACGACGACCGAGATCATCGGCGCGCTGATCTACGCCTCCACGGACGCCGCCAAGGTGGTCAACAACAACGCCGACGTCAGCGTGGCCGCCCTGGCCGAGCAGATCCCCCCGCCCTGGCTGGGCAAGCGCTTCACCGAT
>CAZMDT010000095.1:0-2739 GCA_964564965.1 uncultured Planctomycetaceae bacterium
CCGCCGTGCGGCATGTAGTTTTCGCTGAGCGCCAGGATCATCCGCCGCGTTCCTTCCGCCCGCGCCCGAGGCACATCGAGGCCAGCATCCGCCAGTCGCTGGGGTGCCGGCCCTCCAGGCACCCCCGCAGGGCCGCGGGGAACCACCGCTTGCCCTTCCGCCAGCGCGCCACCGCCAGCGACATCCGGGCGCCGCCGAGGCGGCGGCGCGTGGCGCGCCGGGCGCCTCGCGGCAGGGGGGCCTCCGCCCGGAACCGCCGGAGAATCGCCACGATGTTCGCCCAGGTGTGCTCCATGTCCGCCCGCGAGCGCGTGCCCTCCCCGACGAACACCCGCGCCAGCGCCCGCGCGACGTACACCAGCCGAAGCCGCGTCAGCATCCGCAGCCACAGCAGCATGTCCTCGCCGACGGGGAACTCCTCGGGGAAGCCGCCGACCTCGAAGAACGCCTCCCGGCCGATGAGGAGGGTGTCGTCGTTGCCGAAGTACTCGCCGCCGGCGAGGTACACGCCGAGCGCCGCGGGAACGAGGCGGTGGCACGGCTCGTCGAGCGGCTCGGCCGCCCGGCGGAGGATGTCGGCGCTGAGCACTTCGGTGCGTTCCCCGCCGCCGTCCATGACCACGAACCCGGCAAGAACGGCGTCGGGCCGGTAGCGCTCGTAGGCCGAGGCGCACGTGGCCAGCAGGCCCGGCAGCCAGATGTCGTCGGCATCCAGGAACGTCACCAGCGGCGCGCGGGCCTCCTCGGCGCCGCGGTTGCGAGCCCGGCCGGCGCCGGCGTTGTCCTGGCGGACCAGGCGCACGGGGCGGGGGGCGCCACGGGCAAGATCCTCCACGACGGCGGCGGTGCCGTCGGTGCTGCCGTCGTCGACGACCACCACCTCCACCTCGCCGCGCCACTGCTGCCGCAGGATGCTGTGGAGGCACCGGCGGATGGTCGCTTCGGCATTGTGCGCCGGCACGATGACGTTCACGTCGGGCATCCGCCCTCCCTCGCCGCCGGCTCGTCCTGTCCGGTTCGTTCGGTCACAGCCTCAGTCCTCGCCGCGCGCCGGCCCGACAGGGCGGGCAGGTCAGCGCCTTTTACGTACGATCCGCAACGGTCGTTTGCTCTGAAACGGGTGGAGCACCACCATGAAAGCCACGTACGCCCAGCCCGCCTTGTCGAAGGCCCGCATCGACGCCCTGTTGCCGATCCATATCTTCGCGATCAGCCGGGAAAAGCCGCGCCGGCTCATCTCGTGGCACCCGTAGTCCAGCAGTGCCGGTGCGATTCCCCGCCCGCGGTACTCGGGCCGCGTCGCCAGTTGGGCGATCTCGGCCTCGTCGTCCCTCATGGCCCAGATGGGGCCCTCGTCCTTGAAGCCCTCGTTGGTCATGAAGAACGCCAGCGAGGCGAGGTCGTCATCGACCCAGGCGCCGAAGGCGAGTCGCCCGGGCGTCCGCTCAACGGAGTAGTGCCACAGGTCCGGGCTGAACGCTCCGGCCAGCTCGGCGTCTGAGGTAATCCGCCCCAGGCGGAAGGCCCCGGGCCGGGGCGGGGGATACCCCGCGAGGTCCTTGGCACGGATGTGCCACAGGCCGTACTCGCCGAGGAGCAGGCGCGCCGCGTGCCGCAGACAGGCCACCGGCCGGCTCATCGGCGCCTCCACCGTCCCGGGGAGCCGCACGGTCTGCCATGCACATCGCCCATTGCCCTCTCCTCGCGGCGGAGGGCCGGCGGCGCGCGCCGCCGCGCGCCTCCCGACCTATATCGGCAGCTTGATCCCGAGCTTTTCCGCCAGCCGGACGAGAAGCCGGAGAATCCAGCCCCGGCCACCTCGCGGGAAAGCGGCGTAGATGCTCGTATCGTCGATGTATTGGGCGCCCCACCGGCCTTTGTAGCTCAGCCCGCCCGTCCCGAAGTCGAAGCACCGGATTCCTCTGCTCAGGGCATCCTGTATCACGTAGTGGTACAGGATTGAGCCGGTGCTGTATTTCTTGAACCTCTCGTCATAGTTGTTCGCCAGGAAGAACCTGGTCTTCCCGGCCGACAGGGCCAGGACGAAGCTGATCGGGGCGGAATCACAGTACATGACCCACACGTCGAAACAGCATCCGTCCGGGAGGCTCTGTTCGATGGCCCTGGTCCAGAACGTCCGCTGCGCATCAGTGGCGAACCTCGGGCTGCCCGTTTCCTCGCTGAGCCACGACCGCTCCTCGATGGCGCCGACGTCGTCCATGACGGCGCGCGCATTGCCTGCCACGGGCGAGCTGAAGCGCTTGATGTCCAGCTCGCCTTCCTTCCGCAGCCGCCGCTGCTTCGAGGCGATGCCCTTGAGTTCCTTGCCCAGCACCTCGGTTTCGTACGATTCCCAATCGCGGTCCCACTGGAATTGGGCCAGGTGAGACCTGTGGCGAAGCAGCGCCGTGAGCCCCTTGTCGCCCAACTGCCCCACCAGCGCGTTCAGGGCCGGGCTGCTCCCGAGGCACGGGCCGAGGCGGATCAGGTTGAACCGCGCGCCGGCCAGATGCGCGGCCAGGCAGCGGGCGACCGGAGCCTCCTTCCCCGCCGCCACCAGCACCGCCCGCCAGGGCTGCCATTCCCCCGCCAGAGAGTACAGCCGCAGGAACCGCTTGCCGATGCCCCGAAGCACCATCACTCCCTCGAGCGATGCGCCCGCCCATACGGCCAGGATCCGCACCGACGCGTTCCACGACCCCGCGGCGCCGATGGTGTCACCCCACGCGGCGAACCACT
>CAZMDT010000095.1:2749-9787 GCA_964564965.1 uncultured Planctomycetaceae bacterium
CGGCGTCATGAACCGCTCGCGCTCGGGCAGCCGGGGCAGCAATGCCTCCCACGCTCTCCAGAGGTCGTCGTCTCGGCCGAGAGCGGCGTATTCCTTGCATACAAGATCGGCAGCGTCGGCAGCAGCCATGCTTCTCCCGATGTCCGGCAAAGCCGCCAGCGGCGCCGAGGCCGCTGCGGCTCGCCCGGCGTCTCAGGTGCTTCGTATCGCCCGGCGGATGGCGGACTTGAGGTTCAGCCGCTCAAGCAGCCGGCCGACGCCTTCGCTGAGGGCGTCGATTCCCGCGTGCAGGCGGAGCAGCAGGCGGTTGCGGAGGGTCGGGCGGAAGTAGTACAGGTCGGCACAACGGGTGCTGCCGGTGGCGAAGCGCTCCTTGTGCACCCCGCCGCCCTGCCCGAAATCGAACAGACGGAAGCGCCCTTCGGCGAACAGGCTTTCCATCATGTGGTGGGCCAGCACCGTGCCCGGCGAGAGGTCGCGGAAGTCCGGATCGTAGCCGATGCGGTTGTACTCCACCACGTCGCCGGAGACGGTGCAGTACACGTAGGCGACCCCGCGCCCGCCGCTGTAGAGCAGGTACGCGCGGACGGCGTCGCGGCCCGCCCGCTCCGCCAGTTCGCGCTCGAACGCCTTGCCCTCCGGCAGACCGGCGTCGAGCAGGCGCTCCTGGTAGGTCTGCTTCGACAGCGCCCGCGCGGCAGCGTACCACTCGGCCATCTCCCCGGGCGTCCGGAACGCCCGCCAGCGGCCCTCGCCCCCGGTGTGCTCGTCGAACTGGCGCACCATCCGCTTGAGCTTGTAGCGCGACTTCTTGCCGAAGCGCCCCAGGTACTCCTCGAACGTCCCCGACAGTTCCGCGTAGAAGCGGTCGTAGGTGGCCGGCACGTAGCGGAGCATCCCCGGCAGGCGCGTGAGGCGCGCGGGTTCCTCGGCCACCGGGCAGCTCCGCAGCACCAGGCCGTCCGCGTCGGGGGGCACGCGCCGCCACAGCCGCTCGACGTCGACGGCCTGCGGCTCGCCGGTGTACCGCGGGTGACCCACCATCAGCGAGAACGTCTTGCGGAACAGCACGAAGTCGCTGAGGGCGTAGCGGAGCGTGGCGCCCTTGCGCTCCAGCTCCAGCGGCGCCCCGTAGTCCGCGTCCGGCATGTCGTTGGCGTTCGTCATTGCCGCTGTCATTGTTCGCTCTGCCGCCTACAACCGCCCGGCGAGCTGCCCGAAATACCGCCCCACCAGAAGCGCCCACGTGGTCTTCGGCCAGGCCTCCGGGCCGTCGGCGATCTCGTCCAGCCAGACCGGCCTCGCCACCGCGTCCGCCAGCCGCGACACCTCGAACGCATCGGCATTCTCGGCGAGCCACTCGCACACGCGCTCAAGGCGCCGGCGGACGACGCGGTCCTCGCGCGCCCGCTCCCACCGCCCGGTGCGGTGCTTCAGCAGGCCGAACGAGTGGAACATCAGCGTCGCCACCCGCTGCCCGGCGGCGTTGAGGATCCGCAGGGCCCGCCCGGCCTCGTCGGCGGTGAGGCAGCTTATCTCCAGCGGGCGGTACCCGCGACCGGGCGTCCGGTTGCCGATGAGCTGCGTCACCGGGATCTCGACGAGCCCCTCCGCGCGGTAGGGCGCGTTGTGGTGCCCGGAGAGGCGGCACTGCCCGCCGAGGTACGCCAGGTTGTAGCTCAGGTCCACTGCGAAGCCCGCCCGCGCCAGCGCCCGCAGCGACGCGTCGTTCACGCCGTAGTTGCCGGCCCGGAAGGCGACCGGTGTCCGCCCGGCCGCCTCGGCCAGCACGTCGCGGGCCTCGACCAGCAGCGCGTGCTGCTCGTCCTCGTCGTAGGCGTGCAGGTTGTCGGCCGTCCCCGGCGGCTTGCCCGCCACCGGCCCGGCCGCGCGGACGCGCGCGTACGCCCGGGCGCCCGGGTGCAGGTGAAGCTGCACGTCATGCCCGCGCTCGATGATCTCGCGGCAGACCTCGCGAAGGGCGGCGGGGCTGTCGATGGCGGCGATGGCGCTGTCAACGAAGAACACGCCCGCAAGCCCGGCGGCCTCCAGCACGTCCATGATGGCGCGGACGCCGTGCTCGCCGCCGCCCGGGCGCCGGCACCAGACGCAGGTGTCGGCGTCGAGGGGCTCGAGGTCGGGGCGGTCCCACGCGCCCCCCATCGAGACCTCCGTGTCGATCGTGATGAAGACGGTGGTTTTCAACGGACCATCCCGAAACCGGGGGCGCAATTGGCGGGCGGCCGCCGGAACCTTGTTCTGGGTATCGGCTTACGGCAAGGGCCAGTTTGGCTCAAATCGAAGCGGCCCGCCTGCGGCGGATGCGGGGCAGGCGCGCCCATTCTACCGCCGCTTGTATACCTGGTACTCGCCGACCGTGGCGAACGGTTCGTAGTTGCGCCAGAACTCCGCGAAACGCGGGTCGCGCAGGAAGTACTCCACGTAGTCGAAGCTCCGCCCCCCGAACACGCCAATCTTCTCCTGCCGGTGCACGATCACCAGGGCCGGGCGGGTCTTCCGGAGGTCCTCGATCATGCCCTCGAAGAACCACTTCTCGACCTCCGGCATGTCGTCGAGCGGATGGTACGCCACCTTGCCGTCGGCGCCCGGGGCGTCCGCGTAAACCCCCGCCAGCGGCCAGAAGTGCGCGAATCGCAGCGCCCACCGCGCGCCGCTGTAGTTCACCACGGGAAAGGCGGGGGCGACGTTGGTGGAGAAGGCGGCGATGGGCTTGCCGGCGGCCTCCGCGCGGGCGATGCGGATCAGCCGGGCCAGCGGGCTGCCCCCCGTGTGCGTGCGGAAACGCCACGACTGGCGCAGCTCCGCCTGCGCGAGAATCAGCAGCCCCGCGAGCGAGATCATCGCCAGGGCGCGCCGGGGAAGGCGCCATTCGACGATGCGGTGGTCGTCCAGCACGGCGACGGCGACCGCCCCGGCCAGCACGATGGCGAACCCGACGGCCGGCAGGAAGTGGTAGTCCCAACCCTTGCGCTGGACGAACGCCGCGGCGAGCGCCGCCGCTGCCGCCACCAGCAGCACGCGGCGCAGGTGGGGGTACTTGCGCCGGAACCCGGCCAGCAGGCAGGCCGCCAGCGCCACGACGACGAAGACGTTGTACGGCGACAGCAGCACCACACGCCAGTTGGCGCCGTAGCGGGCGTAGGCGGGGGCCGCCTTGCGGACGAGGTCCAGGTAATCCGGGTGCAGCAGCAGGACAAGGGCCGCGTAGAGCACCTGAACGCCCGCGATGACGCAGTTTTCCAGGCGCAGCAGCGACCGCAGCCCCCGCGCGGCGGCCCCGTACAGCTCCACCAGCACCCACACGGCGAGGAAGAACGGCTTGAAAGCGAACCCGAGCCCGGCGAGCAGGGCCGTGACCCATCGCAGCGGGCGGGAGGCCGGCCGGCCCATCGCCTGCGCGGCCGCGCCGAGCAGGTAAGGAAGCGTGAGGGCGAGGAAGATATGTTCGCGCTCGCCGAAGAAGTACGACTCGAACGGCCAGAACACCCACAGCGCCCACAGCGTCGCGAACTTGAGCGCCCGCCGCCCGGCGGGCGAGGCGTCGGCGAGCAGCCCCTCCACCCACCGCGCGCACAGCAGATACGCCGCGACCAGGTGCAGCGTCATGTAGGCGCAGAACACGGGGATCGCCGAGACCCCCAGCAGACTCGCGACCAGCGCGGGCGGGACGAACCAGTAGACGATCAACGGCGGGTTGCTCTCGATGATGTCCTCGTAGAGCCGCCCGCCGCGGAGCAGCATGTCAGCGTTGCTCAGCCCCAGGCCGGCGTCGAGGTTGACCGTCCGATAGAGCGACAGCACCACCCCGACGACGAACACGCCGACGACCAGCGCTCGCCACAGCCACCTGCCGCGCGATCTGTCCGTAGGCTCCATGATGGCTCCATGCGCCCTTCGGCGGGCCGCTACCAGAACGGGCACGCCAGCGCGGCCAGCATGGCCAACGCGCCCCACACCCAGTAGCGAAGCTTCGGGCGGTCGAGGTAAAGCCCGTAGGCCCACAGCCAGGCGTGCTTCGGGCGCGAGGCCGCCTTCAGCTCCCGGCCGTTGAGCCCGATCCGCCCCCGCTCGCCAAGCCGCCCGGCCTCATCGGGCGACAGGTACACGAGGTCCGGGTAGCGCCGCTCCAGCCGCCGAAGCAGCGCGTCCAGCCGCTCGAACATCGCCTCGCGCGTGGCGGGCTTCTCGTGGTAGTAGTTCCGCGAGTGGGTCTCGATGACGGCGGGCTCCCCAGCCTCGATGGCGGCAGAGGCGGCGGCCAACCCCTGGGCCACCTCCGGCAGGCGACCGGTGTTCGGGCTCGTGTCGAACCGCACGGTTCGCGGCACGCCGACGAGCCCCTCCGCCGTGCGGAAGCCCAGCTTGCGCGACCGCTGCATGTCCGCGTGGGGCATGCCCGGGCCGCGCTGAAGGTTGGTGCCGTGCGCGTGGGCGATGCCGCTCGCCCGCCAGGCCCGCTCCGCCTGCGGCCCCCACAGGTAGCGCGAGGCGACAGTGCCTACCGGTCGCCGGGCGAACACGCGCTCGAAAACGGCCGTGCCCTCACGCACCTTCGCGTCGATCTCTGCCCGTTCCGGCTCGACGAGCCGCCCGCCCGCAACGGCGAAGTACTCGTTCATCAGGGCGTCGAGGCCCGCCGCGTCGGCTGGGTAGACGGCGTCGACCAGCGCCTCCGGCTGGATGCCGCCAGCGGCCGCCCGCGAGCGGATCGCCTCGCAGAACGCCCGCGCGTTCCAGTGGTCGCGCCCGTGGTACAACAGCGAGAACGTCCCGTCGTCCTCGGCGGCCTTCAGGGCGGCAAGGAGCTTCGGACGGACGGCGTCGACGGGCAGCCAGTGATACGCCCCCTCGGCGTCGTCGAGGATGGGCCTGATTTGCGGCTGCCCCGCGACGACGAACGCGCCGAAGACGGCGGAGCGTTCGCGGCTGTCGCGGTGGCGCGCCATGAGCGCGGCCAGACGCTCGACGGCGAGCGCCTCCTCGGCGTCGGCGGCGGCGGAGCGGTCGTCGGGGGCATCGAGCACGTGCCCGTCGCCCCAGTCGTCGGACTCGATCACGACGACCGGGCGCGGCAGGCGCACGCCCTGCCAGCTCTCGGCGAGCGACCGCCCGTACAGCCGCCACATGCCCGCCACGCCCCCGGCCAGCCAGAGCCCCAGGGCCGCCAACAGCGCCCACCGCCCGAGCGACATGCCCGCGGCTCCCGCGGCCGCGGCCCCCGCCACGCCCGCGGCCAGAGCCGCGATCACCAGCCAGGGGCGGTATTTCCACATGCCGGTGCGTCCTTCCCGGGGCCTAGGAGTTGGCGTTGTCGCCGTCGCCGTCGTGGATGACGGCCTCGTCGGGCAACGCGCCGTCCCAGCGCTTCGTGATGAGCCACCGCCGCGACGCCGGCTCGACGCGCAGGCCCGGCAGGTCGATCCGCCGCAAGGCCCCGGCGAGCCCGGGCTGGAACGTCTTGAAGCGTGGCACGTCCAGCTCGACCATGTGGTGCGCCACGATCGTCATCACGTCCGCCTCGCGGCCGGCGGCGCACCAGGCGTACGGCACGGTCATTTCGCTGTTGCGGATCTTCATCATCACGAAGGCGACCATTTCGCCCGCGGCGAAGACCTTCACGTTCAGGAAGACGAAGCGGTAGCAGAGGGAGTCGAAGTAATACCGCGCGTCGAGGCGGTCGGGCAGGGCCGACGGGAGCATCCACGGCCAGCGGGCGATCCAGTCGAGCCTGGGCTTGTCGGTGCGGCTCATATCGCCGGCGTTGTGGGCGGCGATGAACCGCTCGGCCTCGGCGTCGATTGCGCCGAGGTACTCGACCTCGAGGCCCCGGCGGCCGATGGGGTGGCGCCCCCGCCAGCGGCGGAGGCGCACGCCGGCAGCGGCGGCGCGCAGGCGGTGGATGGCCTTGCCCACGGGCCCGAGCCGCCCGAGCAGCCCCCCGGCCGGCGGCGGGCGGAGGGCGGCCTTCACGCCGGGCTGCTCGCGCACCGGCACGAACTGGCGCGACGCCTCGTACGCCCGGGCCGCCTCCGGCGTGAAATTCGACACGCCCACGCTCCGCTCGTAGCGCCCCAGCGCGGTCATCAGCAGCCGGGCCGCCACCACGCCGCCCTGCCGGCCGGGGCGGACCCACCACGTGCTCAGCCAGCCCACCTTGTGCGTCCCGCCGGGCAGGTGCAGCGCGTCGGGCAGCAGCCCGATGTACGCCAGAACGTCCCCGCCGTCATAGGCCGCCAACAGCACCACGTCGTCCGCGGCGGCGCGCGGGTTGTGCACGTGCGAGGCGGCGCGGTGCTTCGAAATCGGCACCACGCCGGTGTGCCAGAGGGCATCGTCGCGAACGGCCTCCGCCAGCTCGCGGATGGTGAAGAGCCTGATGTCCATGAAGGGGTCTGCTTCCGCGGCGTCGCAAGCCCGGCAGCGGTCCGCCTTTAGTTATCGGCCGTGGTGACCGATATGCTTAATGCCATGGCGTCCGCGCACGCGGCGCAGCGCGCCGCGGCGCGCGCCGCGGCCCGTGTCGGCCGGTGCGGCGCGGCGCAGGCCCAGTCGGAGAGAGCCCAGATGAACGTGCAAGCCTTCCTCGATGCCCTGGCCGAGGCGCTCTCGCGTGAGGCCGGGAGCGTCAGCCTGGACGACACGCCCGACACGCTCGAAGAGTGGGACTCGATGGGCCACCTGACGATCCTCTCGACGATCGAGTCGGAGCTGGGGATCGCCCCGGACACCGAGGAGCTGATGAACTTCACCTCCATCCGCCAGCTCGTGGACGTGCTGAAGGCCCGCGGCGCGCTGGAGGACTAGCCGTGGGCTGCCGGATCCTCGGCATCGAGTACCACCTGCCGGAGCGCGCCGTCACCAACGACGACCTCGCCCGCGAGTGCCCCGACTGGCAGATGGACGCCATCGCGGCGAAGACGGGCGTCCTCCGGCGCCGCCTCGCCGCCGAGGACGAGACCGCGCTCGACCTCGCCCTCGCCGCCTGCCGCAAGCTGCTCGACCGCCGGCTGGTGGCCG
>CAZMDT010000096.1:0-9785 GCA_964564965.1 uncultured Planctomycetaceae bacterium
GAGCGTTCCGTTTCTGAGAAAGCTCCGGCGCCGCCGGCGAGACCGCGCCCGGGCTGCGGGTGCGGAGCGGCTTGGCAAAACAACAACCCGTGGCCGGCCGTTCACCGGCCGGCCGCGGGTCGGGCGTCCGTCATCGTCAGCCTGCTAAGGAATCTGGACGCTGAAGCTGAACGTGAAGCCGGAGTTGTAGTAGCTCGCGGAGTAAACGGCCGCGGGCGCCGGCGTGGTGTAGTACGTGGTGGTCACCGGCTGCGGGTAGCAGACGGTCTGTGCCGGGTAGGTCGTGTAGGTCGGCACGGTCGTGTAGGTCGTGTAGGTCGTTGGCCAGACCGTCGTCGTGTAGACCGGCACCGGCACGGGCACGAGCCTGGTGACGACCACGGGCCGCCTGTCCGGGAAGGACCGGCTGACCGGACGCCGATGGATGGGTGGGGAGGGCGACGGACGGGCGTGACGCACATCAGTGTCCCGTCCCGAGCCCGCCCTCACGCCCACACCGAACCGGGCGTCAGCGACGGCCTCGCCGGCTGCGAACAGGATCACCACTGCCGCAACGCATGCCGCCCACGCTGCCTTGCTGCCTCTTGCCGTTCTCATTGTTGGCCCCTTTCCTGCTGGGCGGCCCACTGGCCGCATGCCTTATTCAGTTTCCACCTATATCAACGCGGGGGCTGGGGCTCTATTGCCCTCGTGTTCGGGCCGGCGGGCCGGGCGATATTTGTCTTGAAAGCAAGAAGTGCTTATAATAGTATGACTTGTGGGCGCTCGGCCCTAAGCGGTTGGCGGACGCATGTGACCTTGCCGGCTCGCGGCAGCGACGACGCATAACGTGCCGGTGCGAAGGGGCTCGATATGCATACGGTGACCAAGAAGGAACTCGTTGACCGGATCGCTGACCACTGCGAGATCAAGCGGGTGATGGTCAAACGGGTGATCCAGAGCTTCCTGGACGAGGTCGTCAATGAGCTCGGGCGGGGCAATCGCCTTGAGTTCCGCGACTTCGGCGTGTTTGAGTCCAAGCAGCGCGCCCCACGGATCGCCCAGAACCCGAAGACGCTCGAGCGGGTCCACGTGCCGGCTAAGAGAACCGTCAAGTTCAAGATGGGCCGGGTCATGAAGCTCAAGCTCCAGGAAGCCATGACCCCCGGCTCCTCCGACCAGGCGACCGGCACCTGACGGGCTCTCAGCCGGGCCGGTCCGCAGCCGCCAGAGCCGCAGGTGGTCCCGGGCCGCCAGGCCCCCCGCCACCGGTGCCCGCAAGCCGGGGCCGAACCGCCCGCCCTCGCGGGCACAGTCGCCGCAGAAGCCCGTCTGGCTATCCCGCGCCTCGTCTTGCCGCCGCCCCGGGCGTCCGCTATCCTCCGTCCGCAACCGAGGAGACAACGCATGCGCAAGGCACGGAGCGAACCGACGATCAAGACCTCGCCGCCGGCGGACGGGGCGAACGCAACGGGCACGGCGATGAAACAGTTCGTGCTGACTTCCTCGATGGGCAAGCGGCTGATCGGCAAGGCCGTGGCGCGGCATCCGGCTGTCACGGCCGCCCTGAAAAACGACACGGTGGTGATCGTGGCCGGCACGACGAACGGGTACGTTGCCGAGGAGGTCCTGTCGATGATCGGGCAATCGGAGGGCTTCACGCGGAAGGGCTTCCGCCGCGGCGTGACGGTCCCGCCCGGGGCCAAGGCGCCAGACGGTGAGCTGACCGGCGACGTCGTGATCGTCGGCGGCGCCTGGCAGCGCGGCAAGCAGATCTTCGACGTGGTCGCGGACCTGTCCGCCGGCGACGTCATCATCAAGGGCGCCAACGCCGTCAACCTCCGGCGGCGCGAGGCGGGCGTTTACATCGGGCACCCCGAGGGCGGCACGGCCGCGGCGGCGATACCGGCCGTCGTGGGGCGGCGGGTCCGTCTGATCGTTCCGGTCGGCCTGGAGAAGCGCGTGGACTCCGAGATCGCCGCCCTGGCCGCCGAACTGAACGCCCCCGGCGTCGAGGGCCCGCGGATGCTGCCGCTGCCGGGAGAGGTCTTCACCGAGCTGGATGCCGTCGCCCTGCTGACCGGGGCGGAGGGGCACCTGCTCGCCGGCGGGGGGATCGCCGGGGCCGAGGGATGCGTCTGGATCGGCGTGAAGGGCACCGCCGACCAGCTCGCCGCCGCCACCGCCCTCCTCCAGGGGCTCGCGGGCGAGCCGCCCTGTGCCGGCTGAACCGCCCGGCGCGGGTGCTTGACACGCGCGCCGGACGTTCCTAGAGTGCCGCATCCAACATTGGCGGCCGCGACAGGCCGTCGCGAGACATCAGAACCATGAGAAAGATCACTGAGATCTTTGCGGAAAAGGAGCGGACTTACTCGTTCGAGTTCTTTCCGCCGAAGACGGACAAGGGCATGCAGAGCCTCTACGCGACCGCGGAGGCCCTGGCGGACAAGGCGGACTTCTTCAACGTTACATACGGCGCCGGCGGCTCCAGCAGCAAGGCGACGTTCGAGATCGCGGTGGAGCTTCAGAAGCGTTTCGGCCGGCCCGTGGTGCACCACTTCACGTGCGTGCAGCACACGTATTCGCAGATCGCGCGCGCGCTCGATGAGTTCAAGCGGTCGGACATCCGGAACATCCTGGCGATGCGGGGCGACCCGCCGCTGGAGGAGCCGAACTACAGGCCCGGCCCCGAGGAGCCGAAGTTCGGCTACGAGCTGGTGAAGCTGATTCGCCAACACGACGGTTTCTTCGCCGTCGGCGTGGCGGGCTTCCCGGAGGGGCACCCCCAGACGCCCACCAAGGAGCTCGACAGCAGGTACCTCAGGATCAAGCAGGACGCCGGGGCGGACTTCGTCATCACGCAGTTGTTCTTCGACAACACGCTCTACTACGAGTTCCGTGATCGCGTCCGGGCCGAGGGGGTCACGTTGAGGCTCCTGCCCGGCATCCTCGCCATCACCGATTACCGGCGGCTCGTGGAGTTCTGCCAGCGCTGCGGTGCGACGGTTCCGCAGTTCGTCGTGGACGCCTTCGAGCCCCTCGCCGGCGATCCCGAAGCCACGCGCAAGAAGGGCATCGATTTCGCGATCCGGCAGTGTCAGGACCTCCTGGACAACGGCTCGCCCGGGCTGCACCTCTACTGTCTGAACAAGACCGAGCCGGCCACGACGATCTACAACGCCGTGTCGCGGTGAGCGGCGGCCCGCGTGGCCGGCCGGCGTTGACGGAGGCCCGCCGGGGCGATACGCTACGACGGACTCGCGGCCGGTGTCCCTCGAGAAGCCCCAGGCGAACGCGACCATGCGCAGAGCAATTCTGGCAATAGCGATTTCGGCGGCGTTGACGGGCTGTGGCCTGTCGCCCGGCGTCGAGCCGCCCGCTGCCGAATCGGCGTCGACGGTCGCCGCATCGACCACGCGCCCGGCCGGCGGGGCCGTGATGGCCGTCGTCAACGGACAGTCCGTCCACATGGACGTGCTGTACGATCTGTTGCTCCGGGGCCCGGGCAAGCGGTTCGCGGTGGAGCTGGTTCGGCACGAGCTGGTCCGCCAGGCGGCCGAGAAGGCTGGCGTTTCCGCCTCGGCGGACGAGATGAGGCAGGAGCATGAACGGCTTCTGATCGCCGCCTTCCCCGGTGTGGACTCGCCCGCGGAGCGCGAGCAGGCGCTGAGGCAACTGCTGGCCCAGAAGATGGTGTCGCGGCGGCAGTGGGACCTGTCCATCCGGACGTCGGCGCTGCTGCGCAAGCTGGCCGAGCCGAACGTGACGGTGACGGAAAAGGAGCTGCGCGACGAGTTCGGCCGCCGGTATGGCCGGCAGGTCGTCGTCAGCCACGTGCAGGTCTCCGACCTGGCCACCGCGCAGACCGTGGCCCGGCTGGCGGCCACCGACGACTTCGCCGAGCTGGCGAGGAAGTACTCAATCAACCCGTCGGGGCGTGACGGGGGGCGTCTGCCGCCCATCGGGCCCAAGACCACCCTCGTCCCTCCGGCCATCCGCCAGACGGCGCTGGCGATGAATCGCGTGGGCGAGATCTCCAACCCCGTCGAGGTCGGCACGACGTACCATATCCTCAAGCTGGAGGAGATCATCGAGCCGAAACATGTAGCGTTCGAGAACGTGAAGGATGACCTGAGGGCCGGGCTCATCGAACGCCGCGTCCGCCTGGCGCAGAAGGTGATCCTCGAGCGGCTGATCCGCGAGTCCAACGTGCGCTACGTCGATCCCGTTCTGCGGGCGGAGATCGAGGCCGAGGGCGCCCGGCGAGGTGACCTGCCGTGACCGACCAGTGGCACATCGACGTATCGGCGCGCATCCGCCGGCTGCCGCCGTACCTGTTCGGGCGGATCAACGCCCTGCGCGACCGGAAGCGCCGGGAGGGTGTGGACATCATCGACCTCGGCATGGGCAACCCGCACGACGCGCCGCCGCCGGCGGTCATCGAGAAGCTCTGCGAGGCCGCCCACAACCCCCGCGTCCACGGCTACAGCCAGTCCATCGGCATCCCCCACCTGCGCCGCGAGGTCGCCCGGCTCTACGAGAGGCAGTACGGCGTGTCGCTCGATCCGGAGACGGAGGTCATCGCCACGCTCGGTTCGAAGGAAGGCTTCAGTCACATGTGCCTGGCGCTGATGGGCCCGGGCGACACGGCCGTCGTGGGGGACCCGTACTTCCCGATCCACGTGTACGGCGTGGCGCTGGCGGGGGCGAACGTTCTGAACGTGCCGCTCGGCAACGACGAGGCGTTCCTCCGCCAGGTGGCCCACGTGGTGGAGCACCTGTACCCCAAGCCGAAGCTCGTCATTCTGAACTACCCGCACAATCCCACGGCGATGACGGTGGATGACGTGTCGTTTTTCGAGGAGGTGGTGCGGCTGGCGAAGCGCGAGGGCATCATGGTGATGCACGACTTCGCCTACGGGCGGACGTGCTTCGAGGGCTACCGGGCGCCCTCGTTCCTCCAGGCCCAGGGCGCCAAGGACGTGGGCGTGGAGTTCCTCACCATGTCCAAGCCCTACAACATGGCCGGATGGCGCATCGGCTTCTGCGTGGGCAACGCCGAGATGATCCGCGCCCTGGCGACGATCAAGGGCTACTACGACTACGGCATCTTCACCGCGATCCAGATCGCCAGCATTATCGCGATGCGCAAGTGCGAGCCGGACGTGGCGGAGCAGTCCGTCGTCTACCAGGGGCGGCGGGACGCCGTGGTATCGGGGCTGCGCCGCGCCGGCTGGGAGGTCGCCGCGCCCCGCGCCAGCATGTTCGTCTGGGCCAAGGTCGCCGAGGAGCACCTCGCCGGGCAGGGGAGCATCGAGTTCACGATGCGCCTGCTGGAAGAGGCGGAAGTTGCCGTCGCGCCGGGCCGGGCGTTCGGAGAGAACGGCGAAGGCTTCGTCCGCGTGGCCCTCGTCGAGAACGAGCACCGCCTGCGCCAGGCGATGCGGCAGATCAACCGGGCGCTCAACAAGGGCATCACGGCGCCGTCGGCCACCAAGCTGCGGCGGAAGACCGGCGGGGCCGGGGCGTGATGCCGCGGGTGTCCGGCCGGCGCCCGCGAGACACTACCGCGGGGCTCAGCCCCGCCCTCGCCACGGGAGCGACGCAATGGATACACTGAGGTTGGGCTTTATCGGAGCGGGCGGCAACGCCCGGAACGCACACGCGAAGCCACTCGCCAGGCGCGACGACGTGGCCATCGTCGCCATTGCCGACCCGAGCGAGCAGGCACGCGAGCGTTTCGTTGCGGAGGCCCTCGTCGGCGCCGACCCGCCCGCCCAGTACGCGGACCATGCCGACATGCTGGAGGGCGAGCAGCTCGACGCCGTCGTCGTATCGACCCCGCACACGCTGCACTTCCGGCAGATCATGGATGCCCTCGACGCCGGGCTGCACGTGCTCGCCGAGAAGCCCATGGTGTGCTCTACCGACGAAGCCGAGCGCGTGATGGAAAGGGCCGCCGCGGCCGGGAAGCACATCGTCGTGTCCTACCAGCGGCGGTTCCAGGCGCGGTTCCGGTACATGAAGCAGTTCATCAACGACCCGGTGTTCGGGCGGCTGCACCTGCTGGCGGCGTTCCAGAGCCAGTCATGGTGGACGGGCCAGGAAGGCCGGTGGCGGCAGCAGCCGGAACTGTCCGGCGGGGGGCAGCTCAACGACTCCGGCTCGCACGTCGTCGACGTGATCATGTGGATGCTGCCGGACCCGGTGGTGCAGGTGGCCGCGATGATCGAGAACCGCGGGCGGGACGTGGACATCGACTCGGTGGTTTCCTTCCGCACCGCCGGCGGAACGCTCGGCTCGGTGACCCTCCTCGGCTCGGCGATGCACAAAGGCATGTGCGAGGACATCACCATCAGCGGCGACGGCGGGCGATGCCTGTTCGTCCGCCGCGACGGCGGTGAGCCGGTCCTGAGGGCCACGAGGCAGTTCGGCCAACCGCTGGAGGACATCGTGGACCTCGGCGACTGCAAGGACGAGGACCCGAACGACCACTTCATCGACGTGATCCGCGGCCGCGCGGAGAACAAGTCCACGCCGGGGAGCTTCCTGAATGTGATCCGCTTCACGGAGGCGTGCTGGCGGTCGGCGGCGGCGGGGGGCCGCCCGATGGCGCTGGCCTGACGGCCGGGGCGGGAGCCTCGCGCCGGGTGGACCGCCGCCCGGCTTTGGATTACCATCGCGGCCATGCTCCTCCGGCGTTACGGCATCTTCACCGGCGGGATCGACCTGCCGGATGAGAAGGACGCCACGCTGCGCAGCCCCATCCGCAGGTGCCCGCCGCTCGAACGGCTTCGCGTGCCGCTGGCGCCCTGCGGGGCTTCGGCGGCCGAAGCCGTCGTGGCAGTCGGGCAGCACGTTCACCAGGGCGACCGCATCGCCCAGGCCGCGGGAGCCTGCGGCGTGGACGTTTTCGCGCCGCTGTCGGGGAGGGTGTCGGCGATGACCACCGCGGTGGTCGCCGGGGCGCACGGGCTTTCGGCCTGCCGGGCCATCGAGCTGACCGGCCTGTCCGCCCCGCCCGGCATCGCGCCGGCACGGCCCAGGTTCGAATGGGACCGCCCCGACGCGGCGGCGCTTCGCGCGGGGGTCGCCGAAAGCGGCGCGCTGGCGCTGTGCCGCAACGCGGAGCCGCTGGCGGCCTGGGTCGAACGCGCCCGCTCGCGCCGCTGCCGCGTGCTCATCGCCGACCTCATCGAGGACGAGCCCTACGTCACGGTGGCCCACCGGCTCGTCGTCGAGCACGGGGAGGAGGTCGTGTGCGGGCTGGCGCTTCTGGCGCGGGCGATCGGGGCGGAGCGCGTCTTCATGGCGGCGGACCATCGCCGCACCGACCGATACCAGCGCACCGCCGGGCCTGCCAGGCGCTACGGGATCATTCAGGTCGGCCTGCCGCACAAGTACCCCACCGGCGCGGCGCCGATGCTCGTCAAGATTCTGACTCGCCGCGAGACGCCTCCGGGCGAGAGCACGCTGGCAGTGGGGGCGGCCGTCGTCGACGTGGCGACGTGCTTCGCCGCTTACCGGGCGGTGGTCTGCGGGGAGCCGGTGACGGCGCGGGTGGTGACGGTGTCGGGGCAGCGCGCGGCAGCGCGGGGCAACTTCTACGTGCCGTTCGGGGCAGACTGCGCCGCCCTCGTGGCGGGGGCCGGGGGGGCCATCATCCACGGCGGCCCGATGCGCGGGCGGCGGTGCACCGGCGAGGAGGTCGTCGGCCCGGCGACCAATGCCGTGCTGGCCATCGAGGCCGCCCCCAGCCCCGTTCCCGGGCCGTGCATCCGCTGCGGATGGTGCACCGACCACTGCCCGGCACGCCTGAACGTTGCCGCCCTGAACGACGCCTTCGAGCTCGCCCTGGTGGACCGCGCCGAGCACCTGGGGGCCATGGCATGCGTGGAATGCGGGGTGTGCTCCTACGTGTGTCCGGCCCGGCTGCCGCTGACCCAGCGCGTGAAGCGGTTCAAGCGCGTGATTGAGCGGGGGCGCTCAGGCGCGCCGGCAGGCGGCCGGGCGGCTGGGGGTGAACGTGGCGATGCCTGACGGTCAGGCCGAGAGCCCGTCGCGGGCTCCGCAGGCGGCTCGGCCGCTGCCGGCGGTCGAGGCGCCGTTCATCCGCGCGCCGGAGAGCGCCCGGAGCGTCTTCGTGGTGATGTTCGTGGCGGCGTGCGGGCCGCTGGCGGCGGGGATTCTGCTGTTCGGCTGGCGTGCGGCGGGCGTGGCGGGCATCTCGGTCGGCTCCTGCGTGGTCATCGAGTGGCTTTACTTCCGCGTCACGCGCACGCCGGCACTGCTGGGGCGGACGCACGCCTGCCTCACCGGCGTGCTGCTCGCCCTGACGTTACCCCCGTTCGTGCCGTGGTACGTCCCGGTGGTAGCCGCCGCGTTCGCCATCATCGTCGGCAAGGCCGTCTTCGGGGGGGTGGGGCATTTTCTCTGGCAGCCCGCCCTCGTCGGGCGGCTCGCCGTCGCCGTCGTGTTCTCCACCCCCATCACCGGCAACCTCATGAACCCCGAAGATTGGGGCCTGCTCGCACGCGAAAGGCTGCTGTTCGGGGACATCCGGCACGTGGGTACGGTGGAGGATTACCGAGGCTGGCAGCACCATACGCCGGCCGACGCGTCCGAACACGGCCACCGGGACGCCGGCTACGACGGCTTCAAGCTCCGGCACCCGAGGGCCGTCCTGGCCAAGCTCACGCGCCCGACGGCCAGCGGCGGGCGCGAAGAGCCGCTGCCGGCGTTCAGCGGCCTGGCGTATCCGCGCGAGATGCCCCGGGCGGCGCCGGCGGGCCTCCGCGCCCCGGCCCCCGACCGCCTCCCGCCGCTGAAGGACCTCATCTACGGCACGCGCCCCGGCGGCATCGGCGAGACCGCCGTCGCCGTCATCCTGGTCGCCGGCTTCTATCTCGTTTACCGCAACTTCGTGAAATGGCAGCTGCCCGTGACGTTCATCCTGTCCGCCGCCGCCGTCGCCGCCGTCGCGCCCGTCCGTCTTTCCGCCCCGAACGCCACCATCGAGTTCGCCTGGCTGCCCGTCGCCGCCGAAGGGTTCGACGTCGGTCTGACGTACGTCAGCTACCAGCTCTTCAGCGGCGAGATCCTCCTGGCCGCGTTCTTCCTGGCCCCGGAGATGACCAGCCGCCCCGTGACCGCAGGGGGGCAGGCGCTGTTCGGCGTCGGGTGTGGGGGGCTCGCCATGCTGCTCCAGCTCTACGTGGACGTGGCCATCCCCGCCTACATGGCCGTGCTGGCGATGAACACGTTCACGCCCGTCATCGACGCGCTCTGGCGGCCGCGGGTATTCGGAAGGCGGAGGTTCGCCTTTCTGCGGCGCCACGGTGCCGGGAAATGAGTGGTCCCCTCCCACGCCGACGGAACACTATCCGTCGGCTTGCCCGGGGGCGCGGTGCTTGCGCCGGCGGGCACCGACGGCCAGCGCGATCCCCGCTCCGGCCGCTACGCTCAGGATCGGCTCGATGGGCAGGCGGTACCGCGGCAGGCCGAACGGGCCCGGCAGCAGCGTCGTGACGACGACCACGGCGATCAGCAGCCAGGCCTCCGCCGGCATCCGCAGGCTCGCCCGGCGCACCGCGAAGGCGGCCGCCGCGATGTACCTGATCGCCAGAAGAAGCACCATCGGCACGGCCAGGATCATCGCCGCCGTGTTGCCCCCGAAGTAGTGTCTCGCGGCGGCGAGGAGGCCTTCGCGGCGGAGCACGTCGCTGGTGCCGCGCTGCCCGGCCGTCAGGCCCAGCAATTCCAGCACCTCCGGCGCGCCCGGCAGGTACACCCCCGGGCAGCCACGC